>JAEOTG010000070.1 GCA_016839985.1 Candidatus Heimdallarchaeota archaeon
GGATAAAGCTGCTATAGGTCTAGGTCTGAGAATAGGAATTAGTGAATTACTAAAACGTATACGACCTATGAAGACTTCACCATATGAACCTCCAAAAATGGATATTCTTGTTCTAGATGAACCTTTAGGATCACTTGATGAAGCTAGAAGGTCAAAAGTTATTGAAGGTCTTGTTTCAGAAGAGAAATTCTCCCAAATCTTTCTAATAACTCATACAAATATAAGAAGAAGATTTCGAGCTCCATTGATTACAATTCAATCCTCTCCTACAGGAAGTAGAGCAACTTTTTATCCTTCAACTACTGAAATTGAAGAAGAAGCTGAAATGTAAGACAAATCATTCACCTCCTCAAAAATATTTATTACTCTAGTCAATAATTAATAGTTCATGATACCTGGAACTCTTAGACCACTTCCTAAAAAGCTAAAAGAAGTGAAAACTTCCGCTGACAAATTAATGAGAACAGTTGAACTTGATTTCGAAAATACTAAAGAAGTACTGAAGGATAGCTCCCTCTATACCTTTGAGGAGATAAATTATCATCATATAAGAATTTTAGAGCAATTAGCAGAAATTATACCTTTAACTAAAGAAGCTGATAAATTAGTTGATAAACATGTAAATGATGCTCTCCTTAGCGAATTGGTATTCAAACTTTTTAGTAGATTAGAAATGGCTCAAAACCGTCTTCATGGTGATTCTCAACGATTAGAAACCATTCTAATGTCTAAACGTAAAAAACATATCGAGGAGATGATACCAAGGATTGGAGATGAGATAAAAAGTAAACTTTCTTTTCTCAAAGATTTATCTTTTGATGAAGTCTTAGTACAGAGTCAAGCTTATGGAAGCACAATATCTGATATTGTTGGAAAATTAAGTGCACTTAGAGATGAATATCAAAAACTAGCTTCTGGATCATTTGATGTTTCAGAATTTTATGGTTATCTCAATGAGAAACTGACTGCAGTTGAAGATCAATTAGGTCAATATGATTTAATCTTACGAACCTGCAAAATGCAAATGTTGACAGAAGAAGCAGAAGGATTAGTTGAAGAAGGGAATGTTGTTACAAACGAGTTTGAGTTAAAACAAACTAGTGAACAAGCTCTAAAAACAGATGAATATATTAAGAATGCAACCACTAAATTGGAGGAAATGATTAATCTAAGAGTAAGTCTCCCTCGAAGATGAGTCTCAAAAGATTTTTCTAGAAGTTTTAAAGAATTACAACAACAATTTGAAACTGTTAAAAATTCTTTACAAATTATAAAGGATGGACTTGTAGAAAAAATTGATGTATTTGCTATTCAAATTGCTTGGATAAAAGCAATCAGAGATATAGCTGAATCTGATGGTGAGGAACTTAGTGACACTTTTAAAATGCTGAGAGTTAAAGGGAATGTTTTTGATCAGAAACTCATGACCTTAAAGGAAAAAGAAATTAGAATGAAACCAAAAATCAACCTGAAAGGAACATTTAATCTAGCATTCATAGAAGGTAATTTTCCAATATTCGAATTAAGCCCTCTAGGTTTAGTTAAACTCCCATTAGGAGAAGAATTGGATTTAGAAAAAATAGAACTAGTTTTAGCTAAATTAGATGAAATAGAAAAAACTAATTTTACAGATGAACTAAAAAATAGAAGAAAAGCAAACAAATTACTGAAAGAGATAGAACAAAAACAAACAATTCTTTCACAATTAAATGAAAGAATTTCCCCGACTTATAATAAAGTAAAAGATTTCTTTGCAAAACAATTTTCAAAGATAAAATCTAAGGATGAAAAAGAGAAAAAATCAGAAGAAATTGATGTTGAGGAAGAACAAGAAGAAGCTGCACCAGAAGAATAATGATCTGTAGGAGTTACAACTTTGGATCAGATACTAGATAATATCAAATTATTCATTTTTGATGTGGATGGTACTCTTATCTTGGGTTCTGAAACTCTACCTTTTGCAAAGAAAGTTCTTAATTTGTTAAAAAAGCAAGACAAGGATTTCTTAATACTTTCTAATAATTCCTCCTATTCAGTTAATGAAAACAAAAGAAGATTAGAAGAAACAATTGGTGTAGAACTTTCGTTAAATAACCTTTATACTTCAATACAAGCTACAATTGATTTTTTACTGAAAAATAATATAGGTAAATGCTACATTGTTGGTACTCAATCAATGATCTTAGAGTTTGAAAAATCGGGAATTAAAAACACACATGATAATCCTCAAGCAATAGTTCTAGGTTTTGATAAAACACTAACCTACAAAAAAATAAAAACAATTGCTTTGTTATTACAAAAAGAAGAGAGAATCCCCTTTTATGCAACACATTCAGATAATACATGTCCTATGGAATATGGTAAGATTCCTGATGTAGGCTCTTTTCTAAAAATGTTTGAAGAAGCCACTGGAAGAACCGCAGATTTGATTTTTGGTAAACCTAATGGATTGATTCTTGAACTTTGTTTAAGCAAAAGGGATGTAGGTTTCTCGGA
>JAEOTG010000071.1 GCA_016839985.1 Candidatus Heimdallarchaeota archaeon
TCTCTGAAGATAATTTATATCCATATACAAAGTTTTATTTAAGAAATATTAAAAAGAGATTTAATCAATACTGGAAGAATCATTTCTCTACTATTGGTTTAGTAGGAATGAATGAAGCTTGTTTGAATTTCATCGGACAGGATATTACAACTAAGGATGGTAAGGCTTTTTCGATAAAAGTCCTGAATTTTATGAGAGATAAACTAGTAGAATTCCAGAATAATACTGGACATATATATAATCTTGAAGCCACACCTGCTGAAGGAACTTCTTATCGTTTGGCAAGAATAGACAAGAAGAATTATCCAAACATTAAGGCTTCTGGAAATGGTGTTCCTTATTATACCAATTCTTCACAATTACCTGTCGGTCATACAGATGATATATTTGAAGCATTAAAGCATCAGGATGATCTTCAGGTCTTATATACTGGTGGAACTGTATTTCATGGTTTTGTTGGTGAGAAGATAGACGGTGGTCAAAGTGTTGGTTCACTTGTTAAAAGGGTTGCTGATAATTTCCGTTTACCTTATTTCACTGTCACTCCTACTTTCTCTATATGCCCTGTTCATGGTTACATAGGTGGGGAACATTTTCATTGTCCTCATCCACACAGCAAACAACAATTAAATAAATTTGGAGTTAAATGTGGTGGTTGATATGGTTAAGAAAACTAAAAAGAAAGAAAAGACTGCTGTTCCTTGTGAGGTTTATTCTAGAGTTGTTGGTTATTATAGACCTGTTCAGTCATGGAATCAAGGAAAGCGGGAAGAGTTTAAAGATAGAAAAGTGTTTGTAGTGAAGTAGTGTTTTCATGGAAATAAGAGAAGCCCAGAAATGGGTAAAGGATGCTTGGTCTAGAAGTCCTAAGAGAATGAGCCAATTGGTTGAGTTAGCTACTTTTATAGAGGAATGTGGTGAATTAGGAGAAGCGATAAGAAAGATTGAACATGGTAAAGATAAGGAAGTTGATTTAGAAAAGGAAATGGGTGATATTCTTCTCTCACTTTTAACATTAGCAATAAGGTATGATGTTGACTTACAGAATGCTTTTGATAGGACTGTTGAGTCTGTTAAAAAGAAATATATTGTTAGGTAATCTTCCACTTAATCCATTCTCTATTTAAATCTTTAACTGCAATACAATTACCCATGCAAATTGACCAATTACCAGAATGTAATAGAAATGAATTAGGAAAAGTTGAAGAAGAGTTATACAAAAGATGGAAAAAAGGAGATCCAACATTATTAAGAGTTCAACCTGAACATCACGATTCTAGATTAGAAGGAGTTATACTATCAATTTTGGATAACAATGGTACTTATAAGAAAGGAGATAAAGTTGTCATTCATTCTACTCCTTATGCTGTAGATTTCGCAACTGAAACAGCATTTGTGTTAATAGAAAAGGGTATAGACCCAATTATCATATATTCCCTTCTTAGTAATCCACCCTTGATAAACAAATTGTTATCAGTAATTCCTACTCAGAAAGCGATGAAAAAAATAACACATATATATGAGGAATTAGTCAACTATGCACAACATTGGATAGTTCCATACGCAACAATGAAAGATGAACCTAATGAAGTAGAAAAAAGAGCCATAAAAACTTTTAAGGATGCTGCAAATAAAGGGTTATCAGAATTGGGGAAAAAACGTTCAGCTGGAGAATTGAAATCTCATGAAGTTATTTCATGTCCGGTTGAACATGAAGGTCAAAAACTAGGATTATCGTTACCAGAATGGCAGATTAAACTGTATAGTGCTATGAGTATTACAAAAAATAAATTAGAAAAAATAATAGAAGATTCAGGATATGTAAATATTCTAGGGGAAGCATATCGAGGTAAAACACTTAAAATTGAAAGAGGAGGAAATTATCCGATTAATCTTACGATGAATATAGCAGGAAGACCAGTAATAAAAAGTATTGGAACTGTAGGTGAAAACAGTATTTATGGTAAACACTTTTCTAGGGTCACTAACTTACCTCCTGGAGAAATATTTATGTCACCAATAGAAGACAGTGTCAAAGGTGAAATTTACAGTAAAATGCCTTTAGTAACGGATAGAGGTACCATCGAAGATATTCATCTTGTATTTAAAGATGGACGAGTTGTTAAAGCTGAAGCAACCAGAGGTTTGGATGCACTCGAATACTATACTGGTTTAGCTAATCCTTACACAGAAAACGAAAAACAAGTATATGCTGTTCAAAACACTGTAGCAGAATTAGGCATCGGTATTAATCCAGTTTTAAATTTTGAGAACACAACTGGTAATGGTTTAATAGATGAAAAGATGAGGGGGATACATATAGCAACTGGACAAAATGAAGTATTTGGTGGGAAGAATCCGGGTTCAGTTGGCGGGATATACGTGGAACATAAAGATTTTATTTTAGGTCAAGTTGATGGAATTTATGTCATGGATTGATAATTAATATATTTTTAATTCCTCTAAACTATTCTGAATATCATGATGATAAAAGGTCTTCAAAAATTATCTTTAATAGAATACCCAGGAAAACTCTCAGCAATAGTCTTCGTAGGAAAATGCGACTTCAGATGCCACTTCTGTTATAATATAGACTTGGTAAAGAATTACAAGAAATTACCAGACATCCCAGAGAAAAAGATATTGAACTTCCTAAAAAAAAGAAAGGGTTTGTTAGATGCTGTTTCAATAACAGGAGGAGAACCCACTATCCACAAAGGATTACCAACATTAATGAAGAAAATAAAGGATTTAGGATTTTTGGTAATGATCGAAACAAACGGCTCTAACCCAAAAATGATTAAAGAATTGGTTGATAATAAGTTGGTTGATTACATTGCAATGGATATTAAGGCTCCAATTAAAAAATATGACAAAATTACAGGAGTAAAAGTAGATAAAAACAAGATTCAAGAAAGTGTTGATATCATACGTAATTCTGGTATAAATTATGAGTTCAGAATAACTGTAGTGCCAAAATATTTTAATAAAACAGATGCTCTTGCTATAGGTAAGTGGTTGAAAGGATCAACCCTTCTTTATCTTCAACAATTCAGACCAGAAAAGATTTTAGATAAAGATTTGGAAAAGATTAAACCTTATCCACCAGAGAAATTGAAAGAATTTACTAAGATATTGAAACCTTATTTTGATTCTGTTAAAATTAGAGGAATATAAGAAAGAAATTAACTTTTATAAAGTCAAATACCGAGAAGAAATTATTATGTGATATCAATGGAGTGTCAAAAATCCAAAAACTTGGCAAATTGTAATTGTACTTATCCATCTTGTAGTCGGAAAGGAATATGTTGTGAATGTCTAAGATATCATTTAGAGAATAATGAATTACCAGCATGTTGTTTTCCACCGGAAGTAGAAAAAACCTTTGACAGATCTATTGAAAAGTTTATAGAAGTAATGGGGAAGTAAAATGGTAACAAAAGCAGAAGTAATGAAGGCTTTGAAAGAATGTCTTGATCCTGAAATAGGAATTAGTCTAGTTGACTTAGGATTAATTTATGATGTCATTATCAATAAAGATAAAGTCGATATAAAGATGACCCTAACAACTCCTGGCTGTCCTATGCACGCTTATATGGTTGATGACGTTAAAAATAAAGTAAACAATATAAAAGGCGTTAAAGAAGTTAATGTTGAATTGGTCTGGGATCCGCCATGGTCACCAGATAGAATGTCTGATGAAGCAAAGAAAATGTTAGGATTTAAATAAAATATTGAAGGGGGATAAATGATGGCATACAAAATTGTACAGAAAAGGGATGAGTGTATTGGTTGTGGTGCTTGTGCATCTGTATGTCCTGATAATTGGGAAATGAAAGGAGATAAATCCTTCCCAAAACAGGAACAAGTTGATGATATAGGATGTAACCAACAAGCAGCTGATGTTTGTCCTGTCCAATGTATAAAGATAGAAGAAGCTTAATTATTTTCAACAAACCATTAAGAAATTATGAATTTTGTGAAAGTTTATTTTTTAACTACTAAACCTTTATTGGTTATTTCCATGGGATAAACATCTGTTCCATGATCAGTTCTTCTCATTTTTCTTATAATTAAACTTCGAGTAGTATTACCAGCAGCGAAATCCATAAAATGTAAAATAATTATACTATCGGCCAAAAATTCTTCAACACCAAACTTACTCAGGGTTTTAGATCCCTCTGGAATTTCTGATAATAATAGACTTGTCACACCAGACTTTTTTAATTGTGATAAAAATTCAGATATTTCTCCTCTAATTGCTATCTTATCTAATCTAGAACAAACCAAAGTTATTGTGTCTAGTACAAACCTTTTGGCTTTGATCTCATTGATCTTTTCAGTAACTATGACAGGTAATTCTTCAAGCTTCCA
>JAEOTG010000010.1 GCA_016839985.1 Candidatus Heimdallarchaeota archaeon
CGCTTTTCTAGATGGCTCTGAACTACCGGATAATAGACCATCTAGATAATCATCGATCGACAATTTAATCAAGTAAACAGCAAGAAAGCAATATAAAAAGTATATGATATTTCTTATATTATTCTAAACTATAGGATTAGATTTTCAAATAGAAAATAGAATGATTAGCTTAGAAAACTAGGAAAAAAAAGAGTTTATTTTGTCAATTAGAAAGAAATTATTGGAAAACTTCTGGAATTTTCAATAATACATTTTCAATATCTTCTGTACTTATTCCAAAATAGGTAACCATTCTGAAAAGATAATCTCCCATTTGACTGATTTTTACACCTTTTTCATTGAATTTTGAGAGAATTTCACTTGCTGTCCAAGGAGTTTCAGATGTGTCTGCAATTACAATATTTGTGTCCACTGGTTTTATTTTGAGATTAGGAACTTCTGATAAAGTTTTTTCCAACATTTTAGCATGTTTATGGTCTTCAGCTAACCTATCAACCATGTTGTTTAACGCATATATACCTGGAGCAGAGATTATTCCTGATTGCCTTAACCCTCCTCCAACTGTTCTTCTATTTCTTCTTGCAAGGTGTATAAATTCTTCAGATCCTACAATCATTGAACCAACAGGACATCCCAGTCCTTTCGAAAGACAGAATTGTACACTGTCCACCTTTTCCACCAGCTTGGATGCAGGAATTCCAGTAGCAACTGAAACATTGAATATTCGTGCTCCATCCATATGAACTGTTCCTTCGTGTTCCTTAGCTATTTTTGCTAGTGTATTTATATTATCTAATGGAATGACTCTTCCACCACCTCTATTGTGAGTATTTTCAACACAAAGATGTTTAGTTGGAGACCAATGAACATTATAAGGTTGAGCAAAATAATTTTCAACATCTTTTGGATCCATTAAGCCATTTTGACCTTTAACTAGGTATGGATGTGCACCAATGATTTGGGAAAAACCACCTGATTCATACATGTAAATATGACTCTCAGCTTCAAGGATAATTCCCTCTCCACGATTAACATGAGTCATATTAGCAACAAGATTACCTTGAGTTCCGCTAGTAACTAGTAATCCAGCTTCTTTTCCTAGTTTTTTAGCAGCTAAAGCTTCTAATTCAATAGTTGTTGGATCTTCCCCCCAGACATCATCTCCTAATTTTGCATTTAAAATTGCTTCCATCATATCTTTAGAAGGAAGAGTAAAAGTATCAGAACGTAAGTCAATCATTGTTTTCTTGGGAAATTGAGTCAATTTAAAGTTATCTAATTCTAGTTTCGTTCATTCTTATTTGTTGTATGATTTTTCTATTACGTTCGAAAAGAAAAAGAGTAAAACATTAACACTCTATTTTTTCTTTTTTTTTGATTAGAAATATATGTATCTAAACGTTAATCTATCATTGATCTACTTTGAAAAAGGAAGAAAAAGATTTATACTTATCAATCCCAAGAGCATGCATAATGAAAATCATGAGGATTTATACTGATTATGCTAAAGTATACCATGAGATGTACCAATCTATTTTTGATTATGATGCTGAATTTGAGTTGTATCATAAACATCTTTCAAAAATTAAATGTAAAAAAATACTAGAAATTGGATGCGGGAGTGGGCATCTAGCAAAACGTTTTCTTGAGAAGAATTACGATTATACAGGTCTTGATGTCTCTAAACAAATGATAGAATTAGCGCAAGAATTAATTCCTCAAGGAAAGTTCATTAGAGCTGATATGAGACATTTAGATTTAGATAAAAAATATCAAGCTGTAATCGTTACTGGACGCACTTTCACTCATATGACAACAAATCATGATGTAATGTTTGCTTTGGATTCTATTCACAAAACTCTTCAGAAAGACGGATGGTTACTTTTTGATAATTTTGATGCATATGAAATTTTTACAGGTTTTAAAGAAGAAATGACTCACAAATCGAAATATAATAACAGAAGCTATGTTCGTAAAAGTAAGACAAGTTTCAACTTCGAACATGGATGGACTTGGAAATGGAAAGCTCATTATACAATTGAAGAAAATGGAAAAGAAGAAACTTTTGAAGATGAAATGTTACTTAGAGCTTTTACAAAGGATGAACTATCGTTATTTCTCAAATTAAATGGATTCTCAGTAATTGAAATGCAAAATGATTCAAATGCACTATTTACTATAGCACAAAAAATAAATGAAGAAAAAACGAATGCTCAAAAAATATATTTCAAACAAAAGCTAAAGAATTTATCTTAATTTTCAACTTTATCTTTATGTCTAACATATCTATTCTCTAACAAATATCGAATTCCAAATCCAATCAAGCTTGCTACAACCATTATTGCACCTGTAATTGCACCAAATTTCAACCCTTCCGCAACATAGTCTTCTAACCAATATGAAATTCTTCCAATAAAAGGAACAAAAATGAAACAATCAAGTATGAACATTCCAGGTACAATAAACAACAAATCCCTTTTATGTGCGACAATACTTCTAAAAATCCCACCAAAAATTGGTGCAACAATCATTCCAGCATATATAATACCAAACTCTGAAGTAAAAGAGGTTGGTATAGTTATAATGCAGTTTATCACAATAGAAACAGATAATGCAATTACATCTCTTTTTACTCTCTTTGAGACCATCATTAGCATTTAGAATAAAAATATAAAAAACTTCTGTATGAAGTTTCAGTGAAATTTAATGGGTTCTGGAAGTTTATCAATATACTTCATGAATTTATCAGACCAATTCTTAGTATCTAATCCTTTTTGTGAAATGAAAGCTGTTAAGAATCTTTCAAAACTACCTCCACCACAACCGCTCCATAATTCTATGTTTCCTTCAGCTTTTACAGAGAAACCTTTAGGATATTTCTGACCAATAATAGAGATATTCTGTATTTCTAACCACTCACTCTCTTCTCTTGAACCTCTATAAGGCATATAAGCTTCCCAGTCAATTGTTCCAACTACTAAATCATCAACATCAACTTCTGATTCATGAGCAGATTGTTGCAGCCACCAAGGCATGACACGAGATTCTCTTACTTCTAAGTCTAAAACATCTTCAAAGATCTTCCGTAAATTGTTTCTTACTTTTTCACCAATTTCCTTTGTTTGTTCAGGAGAACCTATGAAAAGCGTCTCAATTCTGTGCAACTCATCCACACGCTCAAATCCATATGCACTTCCTGCTTCATAGCGATAAGTTGGTCCACTCCAATCATAAATCTTGATTGGTAAGGATTCTTTGGCTAATGTTTTACCTTCCAAAAAAGCCCAAAAGGGTGGACATTGAGCATATGAAAGACCACCTATTGGTGGTGTTATCTTTTCATAGAGCTTTTCTTCTGGGATTGTTTTAGTTATAGTGATATAATCTGCTATTTCTTCGAAATATTCAGGAGTTGGTTCTTTAGGTTGAACTACAAAATAAGGTTCAAATCCTCCTTGATAGATCCCCTCTGCGTGTTCTGATCTTAACCAGATTGACCAATCAACGAGCTTTGGTATCATCATCTGATCAAAACCTAAAGGCTTGTAAATATGATCAATCATTATCTGCTTCAAGGCTTCAGCAAGTGTAGTGATTGTTGGTGAAAGCAACCATTGATTCCGATAATTAGTTCTCTGAATCCAGTTTGCTTTTTGCATTAATTGTGTTGGATTCTTATCTGTGTAAAGTTTCTTTTCTCCGCTATACCATAAGACATCATGATGCTCTTTCTTAGCTCCATAGTGCTGTTTGGAGATTTTATCACTAACTCGTCGAACTATCCTTTCAATAGCTCCTTTTTCCACAAAATCTTCAAGAATCTTAGGATCAATCTCAATAACAACTGAATGTTTCCCATCTTTCTCTTTGAAAGTCAATTTTGATGTAAGTGGTAGAGTAAATTTCTCTAAAGGTTCTTGTTCTAACTCTGTCTCTATTGTATATTTTTTAAATTCGAAACCTCTTAAACCAACTCGATATTTCTTACCTATCACTTCTGCCATTTGTTTTCTAATTCTAAGAATAGCAACGTGAGGTGGAACAGAATCAATAGATGAAATAGTAAGACTAAGTTGACTGTTTTTTATTTTCCAATCATCTATAGAAAACTCTCCATCTTTTCTACTTTCTTGAATTTTCTCATCAAACTGAGTAAAGAAATTTTTCAAATCCTCCTTACTCTCTTCAGGCAATGGACTACTTAATGTGAAGAATGCTTCGAGATAGTGCTTCATTTTGTTATCATCAAGACTATTTTCTCTGTAGTTTTAAGTGATTCCTTTTATAATAAAATCAGAAATAAAAAAAACGCAACCTTCCTGCAACTTTAACAACCTATTGTAGATTTGTTTTGAAAAATTTAAATAGCTAGTAATGATATTGACGCAAGATGTCTCTAGAAACAGAAGTACAACAAACAAAGAAAAGCAGATTAAGAGATTTATTTTCTCTTCCTAAATCCTTGATTATTGTATTTATTACAACTCTTCTAATGAGAGCTGGATTTTATATGTCCATTGCTATCTTTACCAATCCTAATTATCTTCCAGGTTTTACTGAGATTCAAAGAACACTAATATTCATAGTTTATCCTTTAGCAGAACTTCTAACAGTTGCATTTTTTGGAGTTTTAGCTGATAAGATAGGAAGAAAAATCATATATTTCATAGGTTTAGGAGTGACAGGATTAGCAATTTTATTATTCAGTTTTACAACCATATTTGGCTTGTTACTTGTTTTCTCCTCTCTTCTTGGAATAGGGGCTGCTGCACAAGTTGCATCTACATTAGCTATGGTTGCTGATAAATCTCCAGAAGATAAACGCGGGAGATTTATGGGTTTTTATGATGCAATGACTCTCCTAGGATTAGGTTTAGGTTTCGGAGGAGGATTTTTATTGTTAGAAATACATTATGAGAACCTTATCTCATCAACTTCAAAATTTTGGTATGCACTATTGGATCATGAACCTCAACATCTATTTGTAGCAGCAGCTATTGTTCTGTTTATCTCTTTAATTCTAGCTATAACCTTACTGAGGAAGATTGTATTCCAACCTGATTTAGTTAAAGAAGAAAGTTTCTTCGCCAAGCTTAAAGCAGTATTAATTGACAAGAATATTAGATATCTTCTCCCTGTCTGGATTCCAATAATTTGTCTGTATGCAATTGTATTGAGGAGAGCAGAAGATTTAGCAGATACTCTGGATTTGCACAATATCAGCTTACTAGTTGTACTTGTTATTGTATTTGGATCTATTCTAATTGGTTTCCCACTAAATGGTATATTAAGTGACAGAATAGGTAGAAAGCCTTTCTTATATATTGGAATGTTCTCATTTGCAGCTTTTGTTACACTTATTGTTATTGGATCCGAGCATTCAAATCCAAACATGTTATTATACCTTTCACCAGCTTTGCTAGTTATTGGGATAGGTTGTGGTGCATTTCCTCCAGCAGCACTAGCTCTTCTTGCAGACCTAACGAAAAAAGAAAATTATGGATCAAGTATGGGGGCATATTCTGTTGTTTACGGAACTGGAATGGTGATAGGTCCTTTAGCTGCTGATCTGGCTTATAATGTCTATAGTATTTGGGGACTAATCATTCTAATCTGGATTCTTTGTGTTATAAGTATAGTTGGAACCTTATTGATACCTAAAAATATCTTAAAAAGAAGAAAGGAAAAAAGTGAAGAGTAAAGCTTGATTAGTAGCCTTCCTCAAGATTAACAATGTTTTTTGGTTCCTCTCCTCGAATAAACTTATTCACATTATGAATTAGTTCTAAGGTGAAATTAAACCATTGAACATCTGAAACCCAAGCTCTATGAGCAGTCATGATGATGTTTTTTAACTCATGAAAAGGGTACTCAGAAGGATTGCAAGGCAAAGGTTCTTGTTTATCAGTACCTCTATTCTGAGGATAATTATACCAAACATCTATAGCTGCTCCCTTAATCTTATTATCCTTTAATGCATCAAATAGAGCTTTTTGATTAATTGTATCACCTCTCCCAACGTTAATAATAATAGTAGAAGATTTCATGACACTAAATTCTTTTTCATTAAGAAAATTGATGGTTTTTTGTGTTTTTGGAAGACTATTAAAAATGTAATCAGCTTGCTTGATAGCCTTCAATTTTTCATTAGGAAGGAATACTTCTATATCTTTATCATCTCTATCTCTTGTTCGTTTAACAGCTAGAAATTTCATTTTGAAAGGTTCACACATCTTCTTGAAATATTTAGCAATTTCACCATAACCTAGAAACAATACTGTTTTATTGAACAATGTTACTGATTCATACTTTCTATAGTCCCATATTCCCTCTCGTAGAAGTTGATCATTTGTAATCAGCTCTTTTGATGCAGCATTCATCATTGAAAAACCATATTCAGCAATTATATGAGAATGAGCATGGCTATTACAAAGAAGAATTCCTTTCTCCTTATAGAAACTAAGATTATGTCTATCTAAACCTGTACCAAAAGTTTGATGCATTTTTAGTTTATGAAGTTTTTTGAGTTGATCATCTTCTAATCTTCCTCCAATTATTATTTCTGCATCAATAAGAGCTTCATTCTTCTTATTATCCTCCAATTCTCTGTAAAAAATCACATCTGTATTCTCTTCTAAAGTATCAATAATTATCTTTTCTTCTTCATCTGTTGAATTCATCATAAAGAAAACTTTCATAGATTTTTTTAAAAATTCCAAACTTTAAAGCTTTTAGATGGGTTTACTATTAATCATGTTAAAGTGAAAGGGAATGAACAAATCTAGAGAGAATCACTTCTCTCATAAGTATAAAAAATGTTAAAGAAATTTTGTTTTGCTTTTCCTTCTTTTATAATAAATTGTAATTAAAGGCAAAGCTGTTATGCTAAAATAAGTGAAACTAGATTCATATGGAGTAATATCTTCAAATCCTGCTGCCTCTAACCATTCAAAAGCTTCTTCTAAATCATGCTCGTATTTTAGTATATCTTCATAGTAGTAGAATTCTAGATAGTAACTAATAGGACTGTGATTGATTGTATAAGTATTTTTATGAAATCTTTCATTGATTTCAATTCTATTAATACAATAGCAAATAGCTTTTCTAATTGCTAAACTTATTGTATATTCAGCTTTTCCAGGTGTTTCTAACCATATAAAATGATTTGAACCTCCCCAGAAAGAACTTTCGAGATTAAATGCAAGTAAATCATATGAATAAGGTAAATCTTCATTTCTTTCAGTCAAACTGAAAAAGGGAAGAATCGGAATTATTTTGTCAACTATAATTTCCTGCCATTCATAGTAATGATTTTGTTTTTCTGTAATATTTGTTATTAAAATCCCTTCATCAAGGAGAGTTTTACTCATGTTTCCATAAGGAATTATTGTATTAATCCCAAAATAATTGTAATAACCTTCAGGAGCATATATGTGACTCAAATCCGGATCAGTTATTGTTTCAGTAAAAGTAACCATTGCTAAATCAAAATTTCCTGTTTTAAGTTTCAATCCATAATCTATTTCCTCTTCAACCTGCTCAACTAAAATTTTTAATCCAATTGAAGCTAATTGTTCTGCTATTTTTTTTCCATATTTTAGATGAGTATCAGAATATGCGATTAGCTCTAAAGTAGCAAGAGGTTCAGTTTCCTCACTTGTTACATATATAACTGTTTGAGAAAATATCATGAAAAAAATCAACAATATTTCAAATAATTTTCTAGTGCTTCTGAACATTTTTATATTCCCAATTTAAATAATTAAGCTGATAATTTATTTATTCGCTGCGAGTTTCAATGGAAACAGTAACTCAATATTTAATTAAATATTTCTGTGTTTTTCATTTAATCTATAGAAATGTATTCCAAAAATTTGATACATCTTCAATTAACTGTATTTGATTTTTCAAGATGTCAAACGATAAGGAATAAACAAAAATTAAAATACTCAATAACTCTCTTTTATATTGCTAAAATGAGCGACGATAATGAGATTTCCGATATTGAAGGATTAATCAAACAACTAAGATATAGTTCTATTCCTCTACAAAGAGAAAGAGCAGCTTATATCCTAGCTAATTATCGCGACTCACGTGTCTTGGAAGCTCTTTTAAACGCTCAACTTAACGATCCAAATCCACGAGTAAGAGATGCAAGTTCTCAAGCTTTAGCATCTCTTATTACTACTGAAGAAATTGAGGAAGATCTGGTAGAACAAATAAAATCTAAGCAAGAATCTGAAATC
>JAEOTG010000072.1 GCA_016839985.1 Candidatus Heimdallarchaeota archaeon
TGGGGGACGTCCATAGAGTCTATTCTGGAAAAGAAGAAAAAGTAGCTAAACTTGTAGAAGACTTTATTTATACATTAGAATCAGAACAATAAGATTTTAATTCGAATCAAACATATTAGTTTTTGATTATCATGGTAGTTTTTGAAGTTAATGAGGTAATATTATATAAAATGGGTGTGGGATGGCTCAAATCCAATGCTGCTTTTAGTGAAAAAGAAGTTTTATTTCCAGTATTGGTCAAAAATCAAAATGACTTCCTTAAAACCTTCAAAGTAGAAATTGAAGGAGAAGCTTTGCTTTCATCTATAGCATTTGACACAGATATTATGAAAGATCTTGAGATAGATTATGAAGGTGATGCATTTACTTCAATTCTAGATATACTTTCTGGTTCAAAAGTTGATATAACTACTAAAGATGGACAGCAAGTGAAAGGGCAATTAGTTGGTTATCAACATCTAGATTCTGAAAGCGAGAAAAGTGTAAAACTAGAAGTAATATTAGTCGATGAAAATTCTCAAATTTTTCATCTTGATTCTAATGAGATTAAACATGTTGTTCCAATTGAAGAATTCTTTCAAAAAACACTTGAAGATCAATTAGAAATACTTGTGAAAAGTAAGAAAGAGAACGTAAAAAATCTAAAAATCTCATTTACAGAAGAAGGAGAAAAAGTAGTTAATGTTTCCTACCTAACAGAACTTCCAGCTTGGCAGTCATCTTATAGAATTTATTCTCTTGATAAAGATAACGCAGTTTTTGAATTGTGGAGTTTAGTAACAAATAATTCACAACAGGATTGGATAGATGCTAAAATGCAACTAATCACTGGATTACCTATCTCTTTCAGGTATGATATCAGTTCTCCATGGATTATCGACCGTCCTTTTGTTCAAAGACCTAAACAAATGGGAATAAGTGTTATGACACCAGAAGCAGAATATAAAGAACTAGCAAGACCTGCTCCACCTCCAATGGCTGCTCCTGCTGGCGCAAGGATGAAGAAAGCAAAAGCTATGAGATCAGTAGCGGCTGTAGCTGATTTATCTATGGAAGAAGAACCATATGAATATGCAGTAGGAGCTGCAGAATCAGCTGAAGTAATTACTACAACTGAGAGTGTTTCCTTTAGTTTAAAACAACCTGTGTCAATAAAGAAAGGAGAATCAGCATTATTGTTGCTTCACTCAATGAATATTCCAAAAGAAACAATCAATATCTATAATCGACAGCAACATGCTACCCATCCATTCAAGTCTATTGAAATAGAAAATGCAACAAGCTATGGTTGGGAAGAAGGTCCAGTAACTATATATGATGTGGGTGAATATGCTGGAGAAGCTATGTTGAAACGTGTTCCCAAAGGAGAAAAACAGATAGTTCCTTACCTAGTTGAACAAGATATTGTTATTAAACAAGAAGAAACTTCCATGTCCAAGAAAATAGGAATTTCTCTTTCAGGTCAATATTATGTTGAAACTTATATCAACAATAAAACCTACAAACTCGAAATTGACAACAAATGTGAAGAAGAAAAAACAATAATCTGTGAAGTACCAAAAATGTATGGATATGAAATAGATAAGAAGAAAATAAAAGTTGATACAAAAGAAACTCCAAACTACTTCAGAGCTAAAATTGATGTAGAACCAAAATCTCTAACAAAAATAGAAATTCCTACCTTTAGAAAAACATCTGAAAGTGTTTCAATAGCTTCAATTTCTGATGAATACCTAGAAGATCTACTAAAATTGGAGACAATAAAAGAAAAACAAGTAGAAGTTTTAAAGAAAATCAAGCAGATAAGGAAAGAGAAAAAACAACTAGATGAACAAATAAACACTGAACAATCAAATCTCAACAGAATTGATCAAGAGTATCAAAGAATAACATCTTCAATTGAAGTTTTAATCAGCGAAGGAGATGAAGGGAAAACAAGAGCTAAATATGTAGAAAGAATGAATAATCTGTTTGAAACAATGGAAGGGAAAAGAAAACTAATAGAAGAGTTAGAAGAAAGATTGAACAACATAGATGAAGAAATCTACAATTTACTTGACAAATTGTAGATCATTTTTTTTAAACAACTAATAAAATCCATAAAAATGAAAATAATGGGTAAAGTTTTTATTTTTTACACTTATTGTTCATGATTCGAGAAATTTCGTTTAAACTTTAATGAAATTAATAAAATCAAAAATGGTTGATATTATGAAAAAGAAAAAACAAAATATTTTATGAGTTTAAGTGTTCTCATTATTGGTTTTTTAATAAGCACCTCATATTTTAATACACTTAACGTTAAAGCTATAATGGCAGAAAAAAATGATCAATATAAAATAGATTCTAATGATGAATTTGTTTTGATATGGAATCCAACAGAAGTTATTTCCACCGAAAGTACAGATTATTCTTATCGACCCTCTCTTGCAGTAGACTATTTAGGTAATGTTCATGTAGCTTGGTATGATCATTCTAATTATGGTGGAAGCGGAACAGATGATGATATTTTCTACAAACGATGGAATGCATCTACTTCCTCCTGGACTACAACAGAGGTTGTGTCTACAGAAAGTTCAGATGTTTCTTGGTTTTCTTCTCTTGCTGTTGACTCTACTGGTACAATCCATGTAGCATGGGAAGATTCAACTGATTATGATGGTAGTGGTGGAGATAGTGATATATTCTATAAACATGCAACTCTTACACATCCTCCGACTATTGAACTTGCTTTCATTCTCCCAAATCCAACTGAAGTGACAAATATTTATCTTGATTGGAATGATTTCTATGGAATATATACTTACTATATTTATCGTTCATCATCTTACATCTGGTCTGTTGACAGCTTAACTCCTATAGACACTGTTTACTCTAGTGATTATATTGATACTGTGCCTTCTGAAGGAATATACTACTATGTCATAGTTGCTGAAAATACTGCAGGGAACAGTTCTCAATCTAATTGTCAATTTGTGGAAGTGATCTTTCCTGATCTTGATTCTCCAGAATTAGCCCCTATTTTACCTAACCCAACAGATTTAACTAGCATCTCCTTACAATGGAATGATGTAGATGGTGCAACAGAATACTATGTTTATCGCTCAAATTCATACATTTGGTCTGTTGAAAGCTTAACTCCAATTGATACTGTTGGTTCAAATATCTATCTAGACACCCTTCCCTCGGAAGGTTTCTACTTCTATGTGATAGTAGCTACTGATGGTGTTCAAAACAGTACCCACTCAAATTGTGATTTTATAGAGTATGAACTTCCTCATGTGCAAGAATTTGTAATTATCTCAAGTTTGATTATTGGAGCTTTTGTCTTAATGTTTGTAGTTACTAGAATTCGTAAGAAAAAACCTAAACAGAACTAGCTTTTGCTAGTTTTTCCTTTTTTTCCTTAAATTTAGTAATTAGTGTAAGTTGAGAATAAAACACTTTTAAAAGAGATTTACGAAAAAACAATTTTTGAAATCTTTCAGAAAACTATTTATTCGACCAATAAATTCATTCTTTGATTTCAATGTTTGAACTTGAACAAGTTTCTGATAATGTTTGGGCACATACAAAAGGAGAAACAAGATGCAATGTAGCCTGTATTAAATTAAAGAATAGTGGTATAATGGTAGATAGTGGACTTGATCCTATTTCTGCAAAAAACGCAAGAGATGCAGCTGAAAAAGTTATGGGTGTTCCTATAAAATATTTGATTTTAACACACTATCATCATGATCATATTTGTGGAAATCAAGTCTTCAAGGATTGTGAAATCATCGCTACATTAGCAACTCAAAAGATGATGGAAGAAGATTTTTCGGAAAATTGGACTGAAGAGAAATTAGCTAAATTTATTGCTGAGAATCCTGAATTTCAGGAAAAATGGCAGGATTTAGAACTTACACTTCCTTCTAAGATCTTTGCTAGCGATTATATTATTAAAGAAAATGATGAACAAGTAGAACTTATCGAAACTCATGGACATTGCAAAGGAAGCTGTTATGTTTATGTTCCAAAGGATGAAGTAGTCATTGCGGGAGATTTGCTTTTTGCAGAAATGTTTCCTTATGGTGGAGATCCTACTGTAGATCCTTATCTATGGATAGATGCATATACACAAATGATTTATTTAACACCTAAGAAAGTAGTTCCTGGGCACGGACCTTTAACATATAAAGAGGAAATTGAAATTCAGCAAAAGTACCTAGAACTTTTGGTTAAAAAAATAGAGGATTTGGTTGTTGATGGTACTACAAAAGAAGAATTATTAGAAAGATCTGATTTACCTAAATTTCCATATGAGGTTGAACAAGAGAGAATGAATTTACTCTTAGACAAATGTTATGATGCAATAAAAGAAGCAGTAAATAGTTTTTAGATTAATTATATCCTTTTTTCTAACCATTTCTCTACAACTTCAAAGAGTTGAAACCTTCCAGCGTCTTTAGGAATTACGTGTCCACCTTTAACGATTTCTACAATTTCTTTATCCTTTGATTGAACATTGTTAAATATCCATTCTGCTTGTTTTTTTGGAACACTCAGATCTTTTTTACTGAATACTACCAAAATTGGAACTTCTATTTTCTTTGTTAGTTTCTTTATTTTCCTAATCATCCAGAAGAGCTGACTAACTGATTTTATTGGATAATTTTCATAACTTCTGTGAGTTTTTAAAGCTTCTAAATCCTCCCAACCACTTTCAGTATTTTTATATTTAGGGTAAATAAGATATACATAAGGAATAGCTAAGAAATACATTCTCCAGTCAGGAGGTTTACAAACAGCTGCCATAGGAATAATACCATCAATATCAGGATTTGTTGCACCTAGATACAAGGTAATTGCACCACCCATTGAAAGACCACAAACAAATACCTTTTCGCATTTTTCTTTTAATTTATCTAACTCTTTTTGAGCAAAATTTGTAAAATCAGTCCATTTTTTTGTCATTAAGTCTTCTTCTGATGTTTCATGACCTGGTAAGGTAATGTTCTCAACCGTAAAACCTTCTCTTATAAGAAAATCAGCTAAAGGTTGCATTTCAAAGTGAGCTCCAGTAAATCCATGAATTAGCAAAAATCCGATATCCTTTTTTGAAGACATTTTTACAATCTCTGTTCCTACAAAGACATTTTCATTTAAAAGAATTTTTAATAGCAGAAAAATTCAAGAAGAAGTATTAAAATATACACTTGTGATAGAAGAAGTCTGGTTTTGGATAGCTATTGGTTTCCTCTCTCTTGTAGCTTTATTGTGGTTTATTCATTCAGTTTTCAAAAGAATTCGATATGAAACCTTTCAAGCCATAGGATTATTGTTCATTATACTTGCATTAAGTCTTCCTGAAACAATAGGTGAGTATACTGAACTACCATATTACACGATAGTAGCTGCTTCATTAGCACTGTTAGCAATAGTTTTGATACTTCTAGGTATTCTAACATCTCACAGAAGATGGATAAATCGAAAAGGGACAACCAATCTTAATAAGTTTAAGAATCTAATGATTTTTGCTTATGTAAGACATCCGATATCACTTGGGATAATTATTATATCCTTCTCTCTGATTTTTCTAATAAATTCAATTTTATCAAATGTTTTATCAATAATGGCAGTAATCTCGTTTTTCCTCTCTTCTTATGAAAAAGATAGTCTCTTCCAAGAATCTTATGGCTATCCCTATCGATTATACATGAAAAAAGTGCCAAGATTTAACATAATCCATGGATTGATAAGGTCGATTATTGCTAGAGAAGAAGAAGTTGCAAAAGAAGGAGAAGATGTTTTTTACTAATACAATCGAAAATTATGAAATTTACAGCTTTTTAGAACTTTTATAGAATATTATTATCTTCTCTTTGAAGTAATTTCTTAACTCTCCTAAAACTCCATCAATATCTTCAATAGTAAAAGGTTCTTTCTTAGATGTAATTTTGTCATATTTGTATGTTTTCAGAAGCTCACTATCAAACTTCTCTTTAAATAATAATATTTTATCACCTTTAATCTCTATTGAATTCAATAATGGTATTTTTGTCATTTTATGCTCATTACAAATTTTATCTATTACCTCAAATGTCATAGGCATACCCCTTGCTAATTTTAGAAGAATTGATTTTTCTTTTAAAAACGTGAATAATATCTATATTATACAACCATTCTGGATTTATTTTAATTACATAAACTACAGTAAGATTTTTTGCAGAAATAAAATATTTAAAAAGAATCACAAAAAAAATTCTTTGGTGATATAATTGACTCACAGAGAATATGAAGAAACAGGAAAAATACCACTAATAGGTACTCCATTTCCAAAAATGGTTGTACAAACTACTCATGGAATGAAGAAATTGCCAGGGGATTACACAGGACATTGGCTTATTCTATTCAGTCATCCTGCAGATTATACTCCAGTATGTACAACTGAATTTGTTTCCTTTCAGAAACATTACGATGAATTCAAATCAATGAATGTTGAACTTCTCGGATTAAGCATTGATCAAGTTTTTAGTCACATTAAATGGGTTGATTGGATTAAGGAAAACATTGGTGAAGAAATCAAATTTCCTATAATCGCAGATCATGGTGAGATAGCAAAAAGATTAGGAATGATTCATCCAAAATCATCTAATACAGTTAGAGCTGTTTTTATTATTGATCCTAAAGGAACTGTTAGAGCTATTCTCTACTATCCTTCAGAACTTGGTCGTAATATGAAAGAGATTCTAAGAATGATTAA
>JAEOTG010000073.1 GCA_016839985.1 Candidatus Heimdallarchaeota archaeon
GAAGTATGATCATTATGGTTTTCCAGATTTTACCAATGCACTTTCTTCTCATGATTTTGATGGTTTAGTCAAACTTGCGGATAAATTTGAAGAAATATTACTCCGATATCTAAATGAGAATGAAATGATTATGAATGATTTCTCAAATCTAGATGAACTCAAAAACTATCTAAATCTTGCTTGAGAATTGATTAATCAAATATGAAGTTTACATTGTTTACTCAAGAATCAAATTAACGTTTAAAGAAACTTATTTTAAGACATGGATGTATTTTGGCATTAATGAGACTACCAATTCAAGTGTTAGTCTACCCTGTTAGATTCAAGAGTGAAAATTGGGAATTTCTACTCCTTAAAAGAACAGAGGAACGTGGAGGATTTTGGCAGGGAGTGACTGGACATCCTGAAAAAAAAGAGAATATCATAGATGGAGCCAAAAGAGAGCTGCTAGAAGAAACTAGTTTCATACCTAGTTTTATTTTTCAAACAGATTTCTCCTACAAGATTAAAATAGATGAAAAAGACGAAACCATATATCCACCTGGAACTGAAGAAATAACTGAATATGTTTTTGTTGCTAGAATTGATCAAGAAGATGATCCTACAATAGATTCTTATGAACATGTAGAATGGAAATGGTGCAGTTTTGAAGAAGCTTTAGAATCCCTTTATTGGGAAGAAAACAAAGAAGCTTTGAAGCATGTATATAATTTGTTACTAGAATAAAAATGAAAAATAGTACTATTAATCATCAGTTTGTTTGAAAGATTTTACAATTTGAACAGAACGAAAAGCTGCATAACCTCCTCCAATGAGAAATGCAACAACGCTTAATATTAAACATGCAAGTTCTGATATATAGAAATGAAATAATATTGCTAAAACTGCACTTGATACTAAAAATCCAGAAAAAATGCCTAGGGATGGAATCAACCATCCCCTAAAAATATAAATTTCGGTTAGAATACCTAGTTTCAAGCTTCGTAGATTTTCATATTGTGTATCTAAATAGAATTTGTTATTTTTTGTACGACCTAGGAGTCCAAGTTGTTCTAATCTCTGCAAATGATATTGAGCATGACTTGCAGTTTTCAAACCTAGATCTCTTTGAGTTTCTCTTACTCCTATATCTTTTCCCTTTTTAACTGCATAAACAAAAATTCTCAAACTAGTTCCAGTAAGAGAACTAATTATGTCCTCATTTTTTTGTTTAGCCATTACTCAACACTTCCTTTTTTACTATAAATATGGTGTGTACAGATTTTTTAGAACCTGAATATAATCATCAAAAGCGCTTTCTGGAAGAAGCACATCTGCTCCTATCATATTAGCATCATAATCAAAATCCCCATACCAAGTTGTTGTTTTGAAAAGTATTAATCCTTCCATATTGATGTAGAGGAATATTACAGTATTATTAGCTAAATATAGTTCTGTAACCCATTTTAGATTTGGCATCTCTCCTTCTGCTGGATAAGGATCTTGACCATAGGTTCCAACTTTTTCTGTATTATTTATTGATTCAAACAAACCTTGTGCAATCTGATTAACATCATTTGTAGATAAAACAAAATTGACTTCTTCATTCGGAAACATGGCAAATGCTGTAACATTCCATGTATAAGTGATATTGTCACCTATTCTTTCTATGCTAGAGTAAATAAGCCTTTCATGAATAGCAGCTGTAGCATTGCCTATAATTTCTACATGAACTACATTTGAGATTTCATCCTGAATCTCCTCTGCTAGTTTTGTAGAATAAGGAATACCATTGTTTGGTTCAGGTATGTTTGGAGTAATATTACTAAAATATATACTCACTCCTACTACGGTACCTACTACTATAGCAGCTCCAATCCCAATTGCTAGACCTTTAATGAAACTACGTTTCCAATATTTTGATAATAATTTTCCTAACGAATTTTCCTTTGACATTTTTATCACTGAAGTAATTTCACTTCAAGAATCAATGGGGTATGGACTCTTATAATAAAATGTTTTGTACAGACATTAAAAAATGTTGTACAAACGTTTGAACATCTTTCAACACATTGACAAATAACAAACTATTTGTAGTGTTTTCTTTTCAAAACCATTCAATTAGTGATAATCATGAAGGTTAATGCAAAAAAAATTGATGTAAAAAATATTGATGTACCTCTTGTGATTTTGGGTTTCTTTGAAGAAGCAAAAGATGATTTAATGCTTAATGAAATCAAAGATATAATTGGTGAGGTTATAGAATTAGGTGATTTTACAGGAAAAGAAAGTAAAATGACCTTAATTTATACAAAAGGTACTATAACCTCCAAGAGAGTTTTATTAATAGGTTTAGGTAAAGAAGAAAAATTCTCCATTGAAACAGTTAGGAAAGTACTAGGGAATGCATCTAGAAAAGCTCGTGATCTTGATGTGAAAACTGTTGGAGTAAGTTTGAATCACTTTATGAGAAATAAACTGTCAATAATTGATACTTCAGAGGTTATAGTACAATCTTTGATAATGGGTAGTTTTCAGAACCTAGATTATAGAACCAAAGATTTGGAAAAATACAAATATCTAGAGGGAATAATAGTATTCAGTCCTGATGTTGAAGAGGGTGAAATGGAGAAAGGAGCAAAGAACGGACAAATAATTGCAGAATCAGTCAACTTCTGTAGAAAGCTTGCTTGGGGACCAGCTAACTACATTACTCCAACTAATTTAGCTAATGAAGCTTTGAGATTAGAAAAAGAATATGGTGTTAAAGCTAAAATAATAGATTATGATGAAGCAAAAAAAATTGGTTTAACTAGTTTTCTTGCAGTAGCTCAAGGAACTGAAGAACCTCCTAAATTCATAATTATGGATTATGGAGCTGACAAAGAAGGTGTTGATACAGTTGCTCTAATTGGAAAAGCAATAACCTTCGATTCAGGTGGAATAACTCTGAAACCTGGTTCTGGAATGGAAAGAATGAAAGCAGATATGACTGGAGGAGCAGTTGTTATAGCAGTTATGGAAGCTGTAGCTAGATTAGGAATCAATCTTCATGTTGTTGGAATAGTTCCTGCAACAGATAACATGCCTTCAGGTAAAGCATATCATCCTGGTGATATTATTACAAGTTATAGTGGTCAAACAATAGAGGTAATTAGTACAGATGCTGAAGGTCGAATGGTACTAAATGATGCTTTGACATACGCAGCAAAACATTATCAACCTAAAGCAATGTTTGATTTTGCAACATTAACTGGA
>JAEOTG010000011.1 GCA_016839985.1 Candidatus Heimdallarchaeota archaeon
CAAGATTTGGATTCTGCAGTTTGATTGATAGCTTTTTTCGTGTATTTCGCATTGTTACTGCAAAGTAGTTAAGGTTTTTATTGTTTGGATTTTTAGCGAAAATATATTTTTCTGATTTCTTTGGCAGATTGTTTAGCATTGCTATTAGTCTTGAGTCTACCTTGAACATTCTTGGAGTGCCATGTTTCAAAGTATTGTTGAAAGTTATGGTGTTTCTAGTGAAATCTACGTCTTTCCACTCTAGACACCATGCTTCCATCGAACGTAACCCTGTACGTTTCAGTAAATAGAGATAACATGATAGTCTTTTGTGAGCTGCGTTTATCAGGCAATCAATTTCTTTTTCTGTTGGAACATAAGGAAGTTTTCTTTCGCTTCTGTATCTTGGAGGCTTCCAAGTTCCATCAAAAACTTCAAGATATTTGCTGTAGGCTGCTATTGTTAAATTTTTAGTTGCATTTCCACACTTCTTTTTAGCTATTACAGCTTTTACTGATTCAGGATCGTACAGCTCTGCACCATTTTTTTCTAAGTAAGTTAGATGATTGCAGTAGATCGCTATGCTATTGGCTTGTGTTCCTTCGTTTTGGAGTGCTGTTATATATTTTGTTTTACCTTTGAATTTCTGTTTTTTTTGGTGATTATCTCCCGCAACAGTTTTAGTTTCTGTTCGCGAGTCCAATTTTTTCGCCTTCTTTATGACGCATAATTGGTAAGTATTATTTGTCAAACATTCCTTAAATGGATTCTTAGAGAAACGAAAACCACAATTCTTGCATAAAAAGCGTTGAATATCTTTATCATCTGAATAACGATGACCATCTTTAACAAAACTTGCAGAATTGCATCGAGGACATTCTAAGGAAATGAAAGGGGTGTGTATGTGTGAGTGTATATTATTAGATTTTCTCTTTCTCTCTTCTCTCTTCTTAACCCATACACTCATACACTACTACACACTCACAAACACATACACACATACACTCTGCTTTTGATTGAAAGTTGGTTTTTTATGGATAGGAAATTTTGTATTGTTTCTGTTTATAACAAAACTAGTGTCTTTGCACACACTCACACATACTCACACTAGAGGTTTTCTTATTTTGTCATTCTCAAGATCTATTTCACATTGTCCCATTGTTTCAATAATTCTCAAATATTCCACGATCTTTGATTTGGTTAAACCTGTTTCATACTGCTGAAAAGCAACAAATTTAGTAAGTTTCAGTTCTTCTTTATGTCCATTATTCTTCTTTTCATGAAATCTTGCTTGTAGATCTTTTGCTATTTGGCTAATTCTTATTTTTCTGGTTTCAGCTCCATCTTTTTTAACCATCATTAGAATACCTTCTTTGCTAAAAATTCCCATAGAGCTTGTCTAACTAATTCACTTCGATTCTTTGCTTTATTTTCTCTTATCAACTGTTCAATCTGCTGAAGTTGTTTCTTAGATAATCTCAAAGCAATACGTTCAGCATATTCTGCAATCATTTTCAATCAAGTTGAACACGAAAGTCAAACTGTTATAAATACAGGTTACTAATGCCTTACTAATGAGCTACTAATTGGTGGGCCTTTGACTAGGTTAGATCAGTTTAGTCAAGATATAGTCGATTTTCTTAGCAAACATGAACCTAACATGTTAAGATGGATTGAAATTATTGAAGGGCTGTGGCCCAAGTACAAATTCAAGTATAAGGATGAAAAAGTGTTTGGTGTAGCTCTCTCACAAAAACTTAAAAAACTTGTTCCTGACTGGATAAAAAAAGAAAACATGTTTTATGGTAGTTTAAAATCCAAACCTCCAAGTAAGGAAAAGAACAAGGAAAATCCACCTTCTAAATTAAATTATTGGGAATATAGAAAATGGAAAAAGGAATATGAAGATAAAAAGAGTAAACAATACATTAGGGAAATTCGAGGTGAAGAGGCAGCTGACATAGAGGTTAACGAACTCGATGAAAATGATCCTGATTTTCTAAGGAAAGCTGAAGAAATAAGAGAAAGATATAGAAAAAAGTATGGTTCAAATGAGTAAATCAGTATACCTAAGATTAGAAAAAGAGTTACTTAAGGAACTGGAGGATATAGCTAAAGATAAAGAAATGACAGCTCAGGTTTTGCTTAGTGAAAAAATAGAAGAATGGCTTTCTGCTGATGTGTTTTTAGCTGCTGATAAAAACTGGAACTCTTATGATAAACCCACCAAGAAAACTAATTTACACTTGAGTTTAGATAAAACCATTTTCGAGAAGTTGACAAAGATTACTAAGGATCTGAAAGTTAAGAATATTCAGAATCTCCTCAGAATCAAAATAGGAGCTTGGTTGGCTATCCCTATTTTCATTGATGATGGAGAATATTGGAGTGCTAGCCGAAAATTAGAGTAGTTTATTAGCCTTGAAATTGGTTTTTTTGATTAAAATTTAATCTATGTACTATTCCATACAAACGGCGAGATTTTATGTGATATATCCAGAGAGTAGAAATATTAGCAAACTTATGGCATGAGCAAAGTAATAATATCTAAAGGATCTATTTGGGATAACGCTTCTTTAGATACTAAATTGTTATAGAGATAGCCATCTTCAAACTTTTCAAGAGTTACGTGTGAAATAATATCCTCACTATTTGGAGATATGCATTTAATGGGAGTTATTCCATCATATAGAATCCAACCCAGTTTTTGTACACTTATTGAAACAAAAGACGTTTCCTCGAAGTCATCCATCACACTCAAAGGAGGAATAACAAACCTTGGATTAGCAATGCTCCAGTCCATAATGTGGTATCCAGAAACAAAAGGAAGAGAAATTTTATTAAAACCATAACTGTCAATTGTTTCAAAAAGACTGTTTGTGGCTGAACCAAGGTCAAAAGAAGAGCTAAAATTGGTACCTAAATAGAATGTTCCTTCTCTTAAGAGCGTGTTATCTGCTGAGATTATTTTGATTAAATAAACATCAATCTGTGCATCATATTGTATGCTTTCAGAGGAAACAGTATTTGTCGGTTTCACAACAATCGTAAAGCGAGTTTCTTCTACTGTAGTTTCTGGAGTTTGTGGGAATCCTGGGAAATGATCACTCGCTGAATGCTGTGTAAAGTTGTCTTTTTTTATGCATGCATACACAACTTCTATTTGTTGATCAGCCTGACTTTCATAAGATGTTGGAGTGGGAGTAGGTGTAGGATTTTCTTGTGTTGTGTTAATCAGTTGTGTGCTAAGTATTATTAAGATAGATAATGTAATTATGGAAAATATTATGGCTGTTTTTTTCATAACAGCACCAATTATTGATTTGTTAAAATCATTTTTAGCTCTTATGGAATTATATTCTTTAACCTCTATGCTCTGCAAATAGAGAATTTAATCTCTAAATTCACAGATTCAAATGGCGAGATTTTATAGTATATATTTAGTTCTAATCAAAAAATTGTTTATTGGTTAATCTCTAATTTTCCCTTGAGAGCATCTATTCTTGGAAGTACCTGAGATAATTGCTTAAATTGTTCTTTGCTTAGTTTAATGAGCTTCCAGATCTTTTCACCTTTAAAATTTAGATTACTTCCAAAAAATGACTTGTTTATACAAATCCACTCTAATTCATCATAATTTACAGCATAACTACTCTTGTCCCTCTCAAGTAATTCATCTATTGTTAAGCCTCTTAACGGATCTTGTTTTCGTCTTTCTTTCGCATCCCGTCTTTTTTGTATAAAGTAACTGTACCTCCACCCCAGTATCGTCCATTTAACCATTTTTGGCTTGATTATGACTAATCTTTTATTTGTGATGCATAAATCAAAAATTTCA
>JAEOTG010000074.1 GCA_016839985.1 Candidatus Heimdallarchaeota archaeon
AGTATATGTTTTTTCCATTCCGGATACTTTCTCTGCTAACTTGAGTTCCTTTTCAGGATCAAGTGCTACATAACAGAGACGTTCTTTTATGTCTCTAACGATTTCTCTCTCAGCACTGCTTGAGAGGGAATATCCTCTTTGACGGAGTAGTCTTCGTAGATAGTCTGTAATATCACGACCACCAATGTCGGAACGATGAATAGCGTGACTTATAGCGAATCCTTCATACACTGGTACAATGTGTGTTACACCGTCTCCTGAGTCTACAACTATACCAGTTGTACGACCAGATGCATAAAGAGACAATATTGCCTGCATTGATATATACATTGCAGGTACATTAAATGTATCAAACATTAGTTCTGCCATTTTTTCCTTATTTTGATTTTTATTTAAAGGAGGTTCAGTTAGCAAAACAGGATGTTCGTTTGGATTGACTCTTAAATCGTTGTAAAAGGTATAATGCCAAATTCTCTCCATAGCATCCCAATCTTGAACTTGTCCATGCTCTACAGGATAAACAAGTTTCAGAACACCACGAAGATTAATTGCTTCCTCACCTATGTAATATTCACGCACATAGTGCTCTACATCAGTCATGATTATTTGATATTTTGGATAACCAATAATTGTAGGAAATACGCTTCTAGGTTGATCTTCTCCGGCAAAACCATTCTTGGTAAAGCCCGTTCCATTATCAATAACCAGCGGTTTGTTTTGAATCATCTCTTCCATAGTAATCACTTTTTACTACTTTTTGTTTTTGTTGAATTTAGTTATGGTCTTATGGATTCATAACCCTATAGTATTAATTAAACTTTTTGATAGTATGAGCCAGCTAATCATTTACACTATAGTAGCTTTTATAAGGCCAACAATTGATTCTTGTCATTTTGAACTTCTCTTTACCATCTTATTTTTGTGTGTTTTTTAGCTAAATATTAATTCGAGATAAAAAATAGTAAATTCTTTTATTAAAACGCATAAGAACTAGTCTAGAAAAACCTCACTATGAAGGTTCTGTTGTTACTCATGATTTTATTTGCATCTTTTTTCAACTTCTTTTTTCAGTATAAGGAATCATTCCAATTGTTGTTTATTTCCTTTCCAATCATCAGAATAGTAGGAATCTAATGTTTGAAATTAATGTTATTTCTTCAACTCTTTTACTCTCAAAATAATCTTCAAACATTCCAATAATTAAAATAAAAATAATCTAATTATTAAAATAAACTTAAGAACATTAATAAGTGTTTTTAATCAAATTTTCTTCAGCCGTTAGAGTATAATCTGATGGCATGTACAAGGTGTATTATATGAATAAAAAATTAATACTAGGTTTATACATAATAGCTTTATTTGCTATATCAACGACCGTTGGTACAACATTAGCTCAACAAACTAGAATACAAACAGCTTTTTCTTTTAGTATGCTGTCACCTAATACAAGCCCTGCTAGAAATCAATGGTCGTTGTTAATGGAACAGATATTGCCAAAAATTGGTATTTCTGTTCAGTTTCACGAATCAACCGGATGGGGTAATATAGGTCCAAGATCATGGGCATATCCGTTGTTAGACTACAATTATATCCCAACATATGTAGAGGGAGGGTATGATATGTTCTTTGTTGGTTGGTCCTGGGGTTTAGACCCAACTGATTTACAAGGCTTATATGAAACATCTGCCATTATCCCAGCTGGTAGTAATCACTATCAATACTCAAGTCCTGTTTACGATGCTTTGCTAGAAGACTTCTTAGCAGCAGTAGATCCTGTGGAAAGGAACAGTTTATTGTCTGATATTCAAGGGGTTTTATACGAAGATCTTCCTGCGGTAGCTATTGTTTATCCAAGATCCCTCTTTGGTTTCAGAGATTCAATCATAGGAATTGATAATTTGCTAATTGCCAGCTCAAATCATCGTCCTGAAAATTGGGATGACCCAGATGATCATATGCTTAAATATGCTATCCCAGGAGATTTGAGAGAATTTAATTCTTTCGTGGTAGAATCCTTTTACGATATTCAATGGATGCAATGTGTATTCGGCTCTATCGTTCAAAGAGCTCAAAATACTCACGAGTGGGAACCTCACATAGCATCTGATGTGGTTGTTTCTGAAATAATCGATGAAAAAATTAATGTCACAGTTACATTAGACCCTACTGCCAAATTCAGTGATGGGAGCGATCTTCTTCCAGAAGACATTAAGTATACTTTTGAACTCTTGATGTCTCCAGTTATTGGTTCAAATCAATATGGAACCTTGACTTACTGGTTTCCATCAAATGATTCTATTGAAATAGTTGGAGGACCAGCTGGTAATGTTGCTGGTGGTCAAGTACTATTCAAATACAGTGGTGTATTTAACTTTCCATTAAGTGTACTTCAACAATACATAATCGATAAGAGTGATGTATCAGCTAAAATTGCAACTTTCGGGTATGATATCTTCAATGAAATACCTGGCACAGGCGATGTTGGATGGTCATTAGTAAAATCTTGTGGTCCATTTATGGTACAAAGCTATGATTCAGTAGGCAGTGTGGTTCACATGGTTCCAAACCCACATTGGCATGGAACCACTCCTTCTCTTACTGATCTTTATGTCACATTTATCATGGGTAAAGATAACGCTATTTCTGAATTAAGACTAGGTAACATAGATGTAATGGACGCTCAATTTTTCCCTGTTTTATCAGACTTTGAAGGTCAAACAGGAATTGAAGGCGTACTTGTTAAAGATCCATCTCATCAGGAGATGTCTTTCAATATGAAGCATCCTGTAATGGGAACTGGTGAATTAACTCCACTAGGTACCCCAGAAGCAGCTAAGTATATACGCAAAGCATTTAGTTATGCATGTCCACGACTTGTTATAGTAAATGAGATTCTACAAGGTCTTGGAGCTCCCGCTACTACTGCTATACCTGACTCAGTCGTTGGTTATGATGATTCACTTGAACCTTATCCATATGATTTGGATTTAGCTATAGCTATGGTAGAAGCTGCAGGATTTAATGTGAAAGTACCGGTAACAGAAGAAAGCGGAATTGCAGGATTAGTATTCCTGACTTTCCTTGGAGTAGCAGCTTTGGAAGCTATTAGAAGATATAAAAAATAATTTTTTTCTTTTTTTCTTTTTTCTATTTTAATAGATTTTCTTTGACTAATCGTTCTCGTTTTTCTCTTCTCTCGTTTTTCTCTTCGCTCATGAATTTATCTAATATTTTTTCTTGTTCTTTGGAGTAATATTCACCTTTAGAATAAACAATTTTCATAGTTGATTCCTTCTTTGCTGATTCCATACCTTTGAGATTCACTTCAGGATCAGCACATACAACATAAGATTTCTGTTTGGATCCTAATTGACCTAAATCAACACTTCTGATTTTATTTCTTTCAACTGATATAGAATTAAGTTTACTGAAATCAAAAAGAGGTTTAAGATTTATTTTAGATAATAAATTGTCTCCCAAATCTATCTCACGGATATTTCTACAATCACTAAGAGCTTCTAAATTTATATTTTTAATTTCATTACTATATAATCTCAGTTCCTCTATATTTGACCATTGTGTTTGAGAATTGAATTTTACAAATTTCAACAGATTATAGTCGAGATTGAGAATCCTTAATTCTGAATTTTTACAAATAGAGATGAGATCTATTTCCAGAAGTAAATTATTATGTAAGTTAAGTATTTCAAGTTGGTTGCAATTTTGTAGAGGACTTACATCTAATTCTATTAGATTGTTATTACTAAGATCTAGTTTCCTTAATTTATGGCAATTTTTCAGGGGAGATAAGTCAATTTCTCTAATACTGTTTGAGCTTAAATCTAGTTCTTGAAGGTTTTTGCATTTCTGGAGAGATCCTAAAGAGATTTGTTCGAGATTCGCATTTGTAATAGAAAGTTGATCAATGTTAGTTTCAATCTCAAATTGAAATTTTCCAATACTATCTCTGCCAGTAATCTCAACCTTCATACCCAATCAACCCGGATTAAATTAACTTAAACCTATTTTGAATATTTTCAAGTGTTTACAAGAACAAACTGATTTAAGTCTGTTTCTATACTAATTTTAAAAAATGAAAAACCTCTCATATTCATATGAATATCAAACCTGATGTTTTGCAAAATCAGATATTAGATGAACTTAGTAAACATGCTAAGCAGAAATATCGCTTATCAATAGAAAGTTACACAAAAGTAAAAGCAAAGAATCTAGAATATTTAGGAGTAAAAACACCAGAAACGCGAAAAATAGCCAATGTTTTTTTTCAGAAGCTAAAATCTCTAGGAATAAAAA
>JAEOTG010000075.1 GCA_016839985.1 Candidatus Heimdallarchaeota archaeon
TGAGAACTTCTAAGAAAGAGTGGTTCATAATTAGGTGATTGAGTTCCTGTATCACTAATAATAACTGCAGATAACAGTGTCCACAAGCCTAGACTTATTGTCTGACCTACGGTTCTCATAGTTCCTACTAGTGCTGATGCTACACCATATTCTTTTCTTGGTACTGCGCTCATTATAGAATTAGCATTAGGAGAGGAAAACAAGCCAAAACCTATTCCTCCAAAAACCAGACTTAGAATTATTATAACAAGTGGTGTATCCGCTTTTAAGAAAGTTAATAAAACCAATCCAATTATACCAAAGCCAATTCCAATAGTAGTTATGATTTTGTGAGCAATTTTGTCAGAAACCCATCCTCCTATTGGGGATAAAATCGCTTGAAAGATCGGTCTTGCGAGAAGTATTAAACCTGCTATGTAAGCAATTCTTTCTCCAAAAGTTACATGTAGTGTGTGAACATTTTGTAAATATAAACTGAGAATAAAAGTCGTAGCAGCTGTAGCAGTATAGAAAGTAAAAGCTGCAAGATTTGCAAAAGTAAAGAAACGATTGCTTCTAAATAATCTAAATTGAAGAATCGGATATTCAATTTTTAATTCCCATATAATAAAAGCTGCCAGTGTAACGATAGATCCACCTATTAGACCATAACCATAATATTTTGGGAGAGATCTAAAACCATAGAGTAGCAAGAATAGAGTTAATATATAAATCAATGAACCGATCCAGTCAAATTTCTCTTTTGTTTCATTTTTCCATTCTCCTTTTAGTAAGAAAACTACAAGGAATGAAATTATGATTCCAAAAGGAACAACACTGAAGAAGATACTTCTCCATCCTAAGGAATATGTTAGAAAACCACCTAAAGATGGACCAACTGTTAAACCTAGATAAACTGAACCAATATTTATTCCAAATGCTAATCCTTTCTTATCCTGAGGAAAAATAGAAGTTAAAATTGCTGTTCCTGTTGCGAAAATAAGAGCTCCTCCTATACCTTGAACGAATCTCATTATTATTATCGTAGTAGCAGAATTCATGAATCCTAGAACTAAAGCTGATAAAGAGAAAATTATAGTACCTATAAGGTATATTTTTTTTCTCCCATAATTATCAGCAATTTTACCAAATGGAATTTGTAACATAGCAGTTGCAAGTAGGTAAATTGTCATAATCCAGCTTAATTCAGGAGTATTGATGTTCAATTCAGTAGCCATTGTTGGTGCAGCAAGAGTGAAAGCAGAACCGCTAAAAGCTGAAATAAAGGAGGAAACAGATATAATGGAAAGTGCAATAATTCTATCTCTTACAGGAGCTGGTTCAGTGGATTGAGTTGACATTTTAACACAGAATTAATTCAGTTTTTGAACGATAAATTGACTTGTATTTATATCCTTCTTATCTAACAAAATAGTGAAAAAATAAGATAAGAAAAGAAAAATTTACAGTTCTAGCTGATTTAGTTTTTCTTCTGTAGGGATTCCTCTATCATTCCATCCTCTTAATTTATAGTATTCAAGTTTAGCAGCTTCAAATTTGACTTTATCAATAGATAGTCCTTTTGCAGCTCCTTCTGGCATTGTATCTTTGTAAAATCTTTTTGGAAGCACATCATCATCAGTAGTTATTCCTTCTCTTATATTGAATTTTCTTGTAATATTCCAAATTCTTTCACCAACAGTAAGATAGCTCTCTGGTGTGTATGAAAATCCTGTTGCAGAATTTAATATATCTACCATTTCAGGCACGTTGAAGGGTAAGAAATCACATAGAACCAAAGAGAAGCAAACTGCTCTTTCATCTTGATTTTCTTTAACAAATTGAGGAACACCATCAAAAGAAAATCGTTTTAAGTCACCTCTAAGTTCAGCTGAAGGGGTCCACACACGTTGATGACAAGCTCCTCTGTCTGATGTCGAATAAGCTAAAGCCATTCCCCATGATCCTCTTGGTTCAACTCCAGCTAATTCATTTCCTTTAACTTGAATAGCAAAATCAAGACTGTCTTGCCCAATACTCATAGCTGCAGCTTTTGAACCTTTGGAAAATAAATCCCCTATGCCTTTTTTATTAGCAATGAATTCTATTAATTGCAAAACTGCATCATCATTCCCAAAAACTAAATCTTTTATTTCTGTTTGATTGAGATAACCTTTTTCTACACATTCCATTGCAAAACTTATAGTAGCTCCAGCTGTGATTGTATCTAAACCTAAATCATCACAAATCTCACTAGCCTTTGCAACAGCTGCTAAATCTCTTAATCCACAATTCGAACCAAGAAGTGCGGTTGTTTCATATTCTGGACCATCAACATCCAATCCTGAGTACTTACCACTGTCAAATTTGTTAGCTTTACCACATGCAATTAAACAACCATAACATGCACGGTGAGCATAGGTGTGTTTTTCAATCATAGTTTCTCCTGAAATAGAATCAGCATGCTCAAAAACACCACTCTGATAATTTCGAGTGGGGAGAAAACCTCCTTCATTAGACATATTTACCCACATCATTGTTCCAATTTTATGACGATTTTGAACACCAGCATCATTTTGAACCTTTTTTCTAAAAGTTCTTGTAAGCTCTTTAAATTCATCATTAACTGCAACAATCTTTAATGTGCCACTTGTTACTATGGCTTTTAGATTCTTCGAGCCCATCACAGCTCCTGATCCTCCCTTTCCAGCCATATGGGATTTATCTGTCATGATATTGGCATAGGTAACAAGATTTTCACCAGCTGGACCAATCGATGCTACTTCAGATTTTGGGTGTTTAGCTTTGAGTATTTCTTCTGTTTCAAAAGTTCCTTTTCCCCAAACTTCTTTTGCTGATAGAATTTCTGAACCTTCAGATGTTACATGAATATAGCTTGGTTCTTCTGCTTTCCCTCTAACTATAATGTAATCATATCCAGCTTTCTTAAGACGATGACCAAATTTACCTCCTATCTGACTATCAAGATAGATACCAGTATGAGGAGATTTAGTAACAATGCACCATCTACCCGATGTAACAACTGATGTTCCTGTTAAAGGACCAGTCATAAAAAGAATGATGTTTTCAGGACTTAGAGGATTGATGTCTGCTTCCAATTCATCATATAGAATTTTTGCTCCTAATCCTTTTCCACCTATGTATTTTTTAGCTAACTCTAAGTTAAGTTTATTCTCTTGAATTGAACCTTTAGTAAGATCGACATCTAGATATTTGTGCATATAGCCCATTGCTATCAGCTCTTTGTGAGAAGTCTATGTATATCTAGTATATCAGTTAGTAGTGCAAAACCTGTTGGAGCTTTACCTGCACCTGGACCAACAATTGTAACATCTCCAAGATATTTGGTTGTGTATGTTAAAGCATTTGTAGGACCCATAATATTTGCTAAAGGATGATCTAAAGGAATTTTCTCTGGTCTCACATAAGCTTCTACTGAACCATCATCTTTTATTTCTGCTCCAGCAATTAATTTCCATCTGAATCCTTCTTCTTTCGCTTTTGCAATGTCTTCAGCTGAGATTTTTGTTATACCTTCACATGGAGGTTCATCTTTTCCTAGTTTTGCACCCATTACAGTATTAGCAATGATAACAATTTTTCCTAGGGCATCATATCCCTCAACATCAGCTGTTGGATCAGCTTCTGCATATCCTAATTCTTGAGCTTGTTTCAGAGCATCCTCATAATTGAGTCCTTTCTCCATCTCTGTAAGAATATAATTTGTGGTTCCATTGACAATACCTCTTGCCTTAGTAATTCCAGAACCTGCAAGATTATAGAGACCTAAATTCAAAGCAGGAGTTCCACTTAATACTGTTCCTTCATATCTCATTTCTACATTGTTTTCTTTAGCTAGATCTAGTAATTCTCGAACAGCTAGAGCAATAGGACCTTTATTAGTCAATACTACATGTTTCTTATTTTTTATTGCAGCTTTTACATGACTTATAGCTGGTTCACCAGTTTTCAAGTCAGTCCATGCAACTTCCAAAATGATATTTGCATTTGTATCAGTTATTGTTCTTAATGAATCCCAGCCTTTTATTCCTCCAGGATATTCTTCTATTTTTCCTGTTTCTTTTGCAAGATTCAGAAGTTTCTGCAAATCTAATCCATTTTCTTCATAA
>JAEOTG010000076.1 GCA_016839985.1 Candidatus Heimdallarchaeota archaeon
ATAATACATTGGATACTTTTAACGAATTAAAAATTCCAGAAAGCATAACATACAATATCATTGATGGTTTTAATAGCGAATTGAAAAACAAGATTAGTGCGTATGTAAACATGCTAGCTAAATACCTTTCATGGTTAAAAAGAGATAGATCATATAAAACTAAAGTTAAAAGTCTGGACCGAGCCCTTACCAGATTAAAAGAAGAGGTACATGATTTTGAAAATAAAACCATGATTTCTTACGCAGAGATCATAAAATACGAAAAAGTTTCTGATGATATAGAATCTCTTATTCAAAATGTTGATAGAAAGAAATTCCTTGAAGATGAAATTGAATCGCATGCAAATGAAGTAGAGCAGATTTCTAATACAATCGAAAAAAAAGAAAGCGAGCTAAGTGAACTAAAGAATCACCCTGGTTTTCTGCAACTAGAGAAGAATAAGAAAGAAATGGATCATATCGAAATATCGATTGCGAATAAGGTTTCAGAGATTAAGAAACTATGCAATAAAGTTTTACGAGCATCTGATACTCGAAAAATCAATTTAGATGATTCCTATAAAGAAATGATGAAAACGATGATCAAAGATCCTTTAGGATTATTTGCAAAAGAAGGAGAGGGATATAGAGGAATAAAAGCTATGCTAAGAGAGCTGAAAGAAATTTCAAAAGAACCAGCAATACAATTGAAGAAAGAGAAACTACAAAGAGCTTATGACAACATAGATGAGATACTTAACGATGAAATTTTAGAACTACAGAAAAGAGCTAAATTTATGATTCAACAAAGTGAAGCAATTAGTTCTAAATTTAGTGAAATGCAACTAGATATAAAAATCAAAAAACTAGAAGAAGAGACTGATAATTTAAAGATCGATAGAAATAGAATAACACTCCCATTAAGAAGAGAGAAGGATGAAATAGAGGCAAAAATTTCATCCTTATCTAAATCAGTTGAAGAAAGGATTGTTGAATTTACAGATAAAACTTTGAAGCTACTTCTATATAGCACTTTATAAAAGGAGTTTTTTCATTTTTCTTTTAATAACAGTATAAATTATTTTGTCCGAAATTCTTACCTTTTATTTCCCCAATAGAATAAGTCTTAAATTCCTATTAGGTGTGTTGTAAATATATGGTTCAAGATAAAAATTGGATTGCTACACAAGAAGAGATTGTTCAGGGTAAAACGACAGATGTTTATTTCTTAAGAACAAAAGAATGTTTAGTAAAAGACAATCTAGATAAAACTAGAGTTTGGGCTGAAGTAACAACAGGAGGGATACCAAGAGGAGGAAAAAGATTATTATTTCTGGGAATTCAAGATGCATTACGACTCTTTTCTCAAGCTCAACTAAATGTAAATGTGTATGCAATTAAGGAAGGCACAATTTTACCTCACAAAGATATAAATGGTGTAAGAATTCCATTTCTAGTTATTGAAGGAGCTTATGGTGATTTTGCTATTTTTGAAACGCCTTTGTTAGGATGTCTTTGTTTTCAATCTGGCGTGGGAACCTCAGCTGTAAAACTTAGAATTGCTGCTCAAAACCGCTCTTTACTTTCTTTTGGTATAAGAAGAATGCCTCCTGCTATTGCACCGGTCATTGACAGAGCTTGTTATATTGCAGGTTTTGATGGTATTTCATGTGTTTTAAGCGCTGAAAAACTCGGAATACCAGCAACAGGAACCATTCCCCATGCTCTTATTATGCTGGAAGACGGTATTGTTAACGCTGTAAAATCCTTTGATTCTAATATTGATAAATCAGTACCAAGGATTGTTTTATCAGATACTTTCAATGATGAAAGAATAGAAGTATTACAAGCTTTGGAAGCTTTAGGCGAAAAACTTACAGGAGTTAGATTAGATACACCTGGATCAAGAAGAGGAGATTTAATAGAGATTATCCAAGAAATCAAATGGGAACTAAAGCTGCGAAAACGAGAGGATGTAAAGATATTTCTAAGTGGAGGACTAACTGAAGAAACTATTTTGGAATACAGAGATTTTGCAGACGGATTTGGTATTGGAACTTATGTATCTAATAGTCCAACAGTGGATTTTGCACTTGACATAGTTGAAATTGAAGATAAAGCAATTGCAAAAAGAGGGAAGTTTGCAGGAAGAAAACAAATAGGTTTTTGTTCAAAATGTCAAATCTATTTGTGTGAAGAATTTTCAGTTGAAGAAATTATCTGCCCTTCGTGCAAAGAAGTGATGGAGAAAAAACTGGAAAAAATTATGGAAAATGGTAGAATTATATCAAAGATTCCAACAGAACAACAAACAAGAGATTTTGTACTTCAACAAATTGATGCAATTGATAGCATGTAAGGATATTGGGCTTTTTGCCCAACCAAATAAATTTAAAAGCAATGTTGATATAAATGTACTAATAATAGCTTTATTTATAAGATAAAGTAAAGTATCAAAGAAGTAGGTAATCCAAATGGCGTTTGGAATAACATTTGAAAACAAAACAAATGAACTGAAAACAACTTTAAGTGATTTGAAAATTAAAGTACCAGAAATAGAAAGCGCAGCTATTGTATCAATTGAAGGATTACCTATAGCATCTGTTCTTCCTCAAGAGATAGAAGAAGCACGTTTAGCTGCGATGACAGCAGCAATGTTATCTTTAGGAGAAAGAGTAGCTCAAGAGATGCAGAGAGGAGAGCTAGAAAAAATCTTTATCGAAGGAGCTTATGGTTATATTATCACTATAGCTGCAGGTCAAAATGCAGTTTTGACAGTTTCTGCAAGAAAAGAAGCTAAGCTAGGTCTTGTTTTTCTTGATATGGCTAGAGCTGGTCAAGAAGTAGAAAGACAACTAAGCTGATTTGATATTTTAGTTAAAATCCATAACTTCATTTTTTTAGTGTACTTAAAGACTAGCTATTAGTGCTTTTATAACTGTAATGAACTGTTGAGTGAAATACTACTCGATCTTACCAAAAAAGAAAAAACAATATCTGAATAAATAAAGAAAACATAGGTGTGTAAGTAAGAATAGGCATAGCAGCGAAAATACAAGGAGTGTCAGCTAGTACACTGAGAAGGTGGGAAAGAGAAGAGAAACTCCTACCACATGGGAGAACAAGAGGAGGGCACAGGAGATACAAACGCTTATATTTGCTAGGGGAAGAGAAAGAGGAAAACGAACCTCAGCACAAATAAATGGTGCTGGGCTATGCTGAAATTTTCTTGGTTTAAATACCAATCTATGTATGATATTTTGAAGAAGATGTGCACACAAGTGACCACCAGCTCTCAAACATATCACCCTCTCATCTTAGACAAGGTGATGAGAAGTTACCAAGTGGCGCTGAAGTGTGACTCACAAGTACAACGAGAAGAAATTAACAAACGAATACGAAGGTTAGAAGAGAGACAAACAACTCTCCTCACCCAAGATGTGGTAAAACAAGCAGTTGAACTCTACCGCTCTAATCCTAAAGAAAGGTTCTTTGTACGACAACTGGGGAAAGCAGTAGGAAAGAATCCCAACGTCGCTGAAAGTGCTTATCACTGGCTCCAGATATCAGTGAAGGGAAAAATAGACAAAGAACAGAAAGTGCAAGGGATGCTCAACTTTCTAGTGAAAAATCCCCAACAAGAGGTAGAGTGGATGATCTTTGGTCGTTCACCCTATACTGAAAACAGTTTAGGAAAATATTGGAAACTGAAAAGAAGATATATTATCAACTTGCTAACCAGTTCGAGACTCCACCTAGATGCTTATAGTAGAAAGAAGCAAAGGAACTACTATTTCTCCAACGCTTTGGTGTTTAATGGAGCGCTTCCTACTTATACTCAACAAGATATCGTGCAAGGAATCGATGATGCTCTAGCTTACCAAACCAACACTTTCTCAACCTTACACACTCTCTCGAAGAACCAGCAAGCGTTTCTAAACAAACTCCATCTCTTAAAACAAGAACAACAAGTGGTCGTACCGTTTGTAACCTCGTGGATCAATAGTTATCAATCTTCACGTTGGAAAAGTCTCAAAAAACTATCTAAGGAACTAGCTGTTATCATAGGTAAACCTTCTCGAAAACTCTTTTCTGCTGTCAGGCAGATAGTTGTTTTCACACTCTTTGATCATTTCATGCAGAGTGTCCCTCAGTTACTCAAAGGTTTACCTGTAGCAAGACTTGTTCCCCTCCCATTTAAAAAAAAGAAGAAAGGAAGATTACCAATAAAATTACTAATGGGTAAAAATTATGTTATCACCCGTGAAGGGAATGCAAGCGAATTGACCAGACACGTAAAGAAGAAAGGTAAAACCACTTTAGGTTTCCCACAAATGGGGAAGAAGAAGCTTACAACTCAGGTGTTGTTTCCACCAAAAGTGTTAGAATATCTGCAAAATGGTGCAGAAATCAAGGTCTTTCAAGTGAGTAGTGGAGGAGCTCCAAGTTTCAAACCCCGCGTAGATGTGGTGCTAGAAGGCACCCACAACTGTTTCCGTTCCTCTACTCTTCTCCACAGTTATCTCTCTCAAATTCCAAAAGGGAGGAAGAAGGTGCTAGGTATAGATATCAACCGGTTAGGAGAATATATAGTGGTGTTCAATACCCCTGTTCAGCTTCCTAATGATTTAATGATTTTAGCTGCACGCTACCAGAAGTTAACAAATAAAGTCTTAAAGCAATTAAGTAGAAAATTCCACAATAAGTGTAAGGTTTACAATAGTCGAGGAGCGTGTAAACTCAAAGGTGAGCTCAACCGAGTCTACAAACGTCGTAGTCGTCTTCTTCGAGAAATCATTCATCGTCTTCCTCATTTTCTAGCAGCAGTGATGGTGAAGAAACAATGTCAGACTCTGAAGATCGAAGAGTTAACTGCTGATCCTGCAGGTACGAAAGGAGAGTTAGCTAAAGCTATTTACAACATGCCTGACTCTCTGTATATCTATAAAAAGGCTGTCTGGTTAGCATCTTTAGAGTTAGGTTATGATGTGCAGTTAGAAGCGGTCCCACCTTATCATACTAGCTCCAGACACTATGGTTGTGGAGGGACGATTGCTCGTGGTCCTGGACAGCATGACTTTGCTCCTTGTTCGAAATGTGGTCAGCAGGTTAACACTCACAAGAATGCTGCTCTTAACATCGCTTCCTTCAAAGGTACACTCCTTCCTTACAATCTCTTCCCCTCAACACACGTGAGGGGTTCAATTTTAAACGACGGTTAGAAAGCCTTTAGCAAGTTTAACCAAGTTTCATAACGTGTGTCATATTACGAAAAATCTTTAAAAACAATTGATTCCTCCTCTCTTGAGCTGATTTGTTGCACAAGGTAAATGAAGATCATGATAATAGTGAAGACTTAATCGTTAGATTAGGAAAATTAGAAGAAGAAATTAGAGCTCTTTCTATGCATAGAAATGAACACAATCAGCTTACAAAAGAAAATCTATCTAAACGTAATGAAACCGTTAAGCAAATTAACCAGCTCCTTGAAAAGGCAAAAGAAAATAAGAAAAATCGTGATGAATTAAATACCCAAGTTAAACAATTGAAAAAAAATAGAAAAGAGATTCAAGATAATTTACAGGAAAACAAAAAAACGTTAGATGAGATAGCAGAGAAAGAAGAAACTACTAACAAAGCAGATATCCAACGAAAAAGAAAGCAAATGAGAGGACTGAATAGTAAAATAGACAAACTGGAATGGGAGCTACAAACTAGTGTCTTAAGTCCAGATCAAGAGAAAGAAATGGTTCAATTATTAGAAAAACACTCAGAGCAATTAAATAAAATTGCAGAACAAGTTCATATCACAACTCAACAAACCAGTTTGTGGAGGGAAATCGCGTCTTTACAAAAACAGGTTAACAAATTATACAATCAAATTATAGATTATGCAAAGGAATCTCAGATATACCATAATCTAATGAATCAGCATTATCATCAAGTAAATGCACTAAGGAGGTTAGAAAGAGAACATCAGAAACTTTTTCTTGAAAACAAAAAAATAGCAGATAATTTTCATCGTGAATTTCTTTCCAAAGTTTCAGAAAAAAATGAGTTACGCAATCAATTGAAAGATTTTAAACAGAAAGTTAGAAAACAAATGCGTGATAAACTAAAAACAGATGTTGAGGAAAGCACTCAAAAAGCTTATGAGAAATACGAGAAAGGAGAAAATTTATCGATGGAAGAATTCAGACTCCTTGTAGAAAAAGGACTAATTTAGAATTAGAACATTTTTATTGTTTTTTAAGCAGATCTTCGATAGTAACTAAATAGTCAATAAATGGCATATAGTTTTTTGCATCTTCTTTTGTTTGCGAGATAAGTAGAACATCTATTTTTTCTCTAGCTGAAATCACAACTGGAAGTTGATTCTCTTCTATAACTCCTAAGCAGAGAATATCTGTTTGTTGAGAATTTACAATATCAAGACATTCTATCGCCAAATAAACATCTTTATCAGAAGGAACAATTACAGGAGAAAATCCTTTTTTAATGAAGAATTTAGACTTTTCAGGTTTTAGCTGGTAATCAAAAACGACAATATTTTTTCTTATGCTTCCAATTTCCTGTATTTGCTCTAAAAGAAATTCTATAGAGGAAGGAGGGATTTTCTCAAGCAATTCACCATCAGAGACGCAACAAATCCTTTTACTTTGTCTCCTTAAAATATTAAGTACTTTTTCGGTCATACCTGTGATAAACAAGATTTTTTACTGTTATATATTCTTCGCTAAATTCTTAAAAACCAACATTCAATTTCTTTAAATATTGATTATTACCATGGTAATTAACAAGTGTGATAAGAGGTTCAATGATGAGTCTACTACCACGTAAATTTATTTACAGATTATATGAGAGGAAACTTGCTGCAGAAATCAAAAATCAACTAATTCCTGAACATATAGCGATCATCTTAGATGGAAATAGAAGAGGAAGCCAAAAACTAGGAGTAGAATATGAAGAAGGTTACCATTTAGGAGCAAAAAAGCTAGAAGAAGTTCTAGATTGGTGTTGGGAACTGGGAGTAAAAATTATAACATGTTGGGTTTTTTCAACTGACAATTTTTCAAGACCAGATAGCCAGGTCAAATCTATAATGCAACTAGCAAAAGAATATCTTCAGAAATTTAGGGAAGACAAAAGAGTGCATAAGAACAAAATACAACTTAAAGTTCTGGGAAGGATAAATTTACTACCTTCTGAAGTACAGGAGGAAATAAAGAAAACAGAAAAGGCAACAGAGAAATATGATAATTTTAGATTCAATCTTTGTATGGCATATGGTGGAAGAGCTGAAATAGTTGATGCTTTAAAAGAAATTATTATTAAAGCAAAAAACAATGAAATTGATTTGAGTGATGTTGATGAGGAGTTGATTGCATCTCATTTATACACAGTGGGTATCCCAGATCCTGACTTAATCATTAGATCCTCAGGAGAAGAAAGACTATCTGGCTTTCTCTTGTGGCAAGCAGCTTATTCTGAGTATTATTTTGCAGATGTTTTTTGGCCATTATTCCGCAAAATAGACTTGTGGAGAGCTATAAGAACATATCAAGGTAGAAAAAGACGTTATGGAAAATAATTCCTTCTAGTTTCTGAAACTCTTATTCATAGAAATCATCTCTTTCTCCCCACTCCCTTTCTATTAATCCAACTAAAGTGTCTATGTTATAACCAGTATTTGCGCTAATTGGAAAAAGTTCTCCAGTAAACTTAAACTGTTCAAGAATTTCTATAATACTCATCCCTAGTTGCTGAGAAAGAGTAACTTGACCACTCCCTTGTAAATCAGTCAACAATGTTTCTGGTGAATCAATCCAATTTTCTAGATTTTCCATTTGTTCTTTTTCAATAATGTCTTCTTTTGAAATGGAAACTATCTGTGGTAAAGAAAGTTGAAAAGCAACTGAAATACTAAGTAATAGAACACTAGAAAATCCTTCAGGGCGTAGTACTAGAGAAGGATCTATCAAGAAAACTGATGCTGGTTGACTTTCATCGGCGATTACAGAGGAAACTAATCGACCACTACTTCTATATGCAAAAAGCTCAATTTGTCCCGGAGTATCAACTAGAAGATATTCTGGCTCAATATAGTCGATTTCAGATTTAATAGTATCTATTTTTGTTGCAATCAAATCCATGCTGGCAATCATTGCTCCATTTGGACCAAGATCTAACTTTTCTGTTAAATTGTCAATATTTACAAGGTCTCTAACATCAATATCAGGATTATATGGTAACTTTCTTACTCCTGCATCCAAATTTAAAGTAGCAACATCTAAATTTTTTTGATCAAACCAATCATACAATGTTTTTGTCAGGACTGTTTTTCCACTTCCAGCGGTTCCCAACATGAATATAACATATTTTCTTTTTGTCATTTTATCTACTCCATAAAGGATTGAATTATTATTTTTGGTAGATGTTTTTGAAATAATTCCTGTAATAGTTTATTAGCTTGCTGAACTTTTTCTTTCTGAATTTCACCAACACCAGAGATGTGAATCACTATTCCGGATTTATATTCGTGCGCAGGATGAGATTTTATATATAATTCAGAAAATTTACCTTTTACTTCATTAATATAAGGAGCTAATTGGCTTTCAAAACAATTAAGAATTTGGAACTTCTCTTCATGAAAATCAACTTGACTCTTCTCTTTCAACAAAGGTGCTACTCTTTTTGTAAAAATATCTTTCATCTCTGATGGAACACCAGGTAAACAAAAAATATTCATATTCTTAAAACTCAAAAAACACCCTGGAGCTCCTCCAATATCATTCTTAAGCACGGTAGATCCAATAGGAAATTTTGCCATCTTCCTTCGCTCCTTAGAGAGAGATAATCCTTTTTGATTATAGTATACCTCAATCATCGCTAAAGCTTCTGAACTTTCTTGAAGTTGAATTCCTGTTGTCCTAGAAATAACTTCTAATTGGATATCATCATATGTGGGTCCTAATCCACCAGAAACAATGATTACGTCTGGTTTTCGATTGAACAGTTCGTGGAAGAAATCAGAAGCTAACTCAAGTTCATCTCTTATGCAAGTCACCCTTCTTACTTCATAACCAAATTTTGTTAAGTTATCACCAATAAATGTTGCATTAGTATTAACGGTAACTCCGATTAATAGTTCAGTACCTAGGCAAACTATTTCAGCGGTTGGAAGTTCCATATGAAACACTCGTTTTATTATTTCTCCCTATTCACACCCATTTTTGCAATTTTAGCAAGATAATTCTTATATTTCTCATCTAGTGTTGGTTCTGCTTCATCAAGAAAAGTAATACACTGTTGATAAAGACTATTAGCTTTATTACGTGCGTAATCTAACGCCCCGGTTTCTTTTATAATATCTCTGACTTCTTCAATTTCTGCTTCATTAGCATCTTGATTGCCAATTATTTTTGATAGAGTTTTTCTCTGTTTTTCATTTGCTTTTTCAATAGCTTTGATTGTAAGAATAGTTTTCTTTCCTTCTTTCAAATCACTATCTACTGGCTTCCCAGTTTTTTCAGGATTTCCGAAAGATCCAATTATATCATCTACTATTTGAAAAGCAACTCCGGCAGTTAACCCAAACTCCCCTAGAGCGTTTATCTGTGATTCAGTACCTTCAGCAAAGATAGCTCCAATTCTAGCTGCTTTTTCAAATAAAGCAGCTGTTTTTCCTTGAATCATTGTATAGTATTCATCTTCAGTAACCGCAAACCTACCCATAAATTCTGTTTCTATTATTACTCCTTGAACTATTTGAAAAAAACCTTCATTAAACTCAATTGCTGCCTTTAAAGTAACTGCAGGAGGAAAATCTGTTGTGTTTATTGCTTTATAGGCCAGATTATATGCGAAATCTCCTCCCAAAATCCCCATAGAAATACCAAAATCATCAGAATTAGTATTGGTATTAGAATAATTTTCATTAGCATAATCTCGCAGTGAAATATGGAATGTCTTTTCACCTCTCCTAGTGTCTGCTTTATCCATTATATCATCATGAATTAAGCTAGCATTATGTAATAACTCAAGGGAAAGTGATGTAGGAATTATTCTTTCATCTTTTTCCTGTGGAGCAATAGATGAGAATGAATCTACTAGAAGTATTGGTCTAATCCTTTTCCCTCCTGTAAAAAGAAAATCATTTATTTTTTTGTAATAATATTCAAGAAATGGACTTCCTTTAACTGTTTCAATATGATTATTCATAAAAGTATGAAGAGCATAATCAATTTTTTTCAGAAGGCTAGAGTAATGCGTAAGAAACATATATATCGTCCAGATTGTTTTCAATTTCTTAATGTTTCGCTAGTATTAAATTTTTGTTCTTCGTGTGTCTATTTGGAAACACAAGATATATGTAATGATATTTTAAAGTCAATCTGATTTGTATGGTAAATGTCTCTAATTTTCAAAAAATTGCAACTCAAATAGAAAATGAATTGATACGATTAGATAACTTAAGAGAAGAATTGCTAACACTTTCTAGAGAAATAATAAGATTATCAGGTCAAAGTATAGAGAGTTTTCATAGAAATAAAAGCAATCAGTCAATGGAAAAACTTAATCAAGCAGAATCTAAATTGAAAAAAATCAAGGATTATATAGATAAGGGATTTCATTACACTCAATTAAATATTACAAATGTAGCAATGCAAGAATATGCTGAAGCAAAACTTTTCTATGAATTAATAACTAATCAAAAATTACTCTCAATTGAAGAACTAGATGTTCCTGAACAAGCTTATTTGTTAGGCATAGCAGACTTAATTGGAGAAATTAGAAGATACATTCTAGAAAAGCTAGTAGGGGGAGATATCGAGGAAGCTAAGAAACTCTATGAAGTCATGAAAGAAATTTATGGAACAATTTTGCAGATAGAATATGGAAAAAATTTGATTTCAGATTTTCGTCGTAAAAAAGATACAGCAAGAGTTTTGGTTGAGAGAACTCTTTCTGACTTGTTTGTAGCAACCCAAAGTAGGAATTTTCAACAAAATCTCAATGAATAAAAAGAGTGGGATTATTCACTTACTTCTATGCATATTATCGCAATATCCATTAAGTTAGTTCCTGTGTATCCAGTTATTATTTCCCCGCCTTTTGAATTGAAGAATTTATTTGAATTCTGATTATTTAACTCTGTAGATGCATATCTTGATTCTTTTTGATTCGTTATAGTAAAAGGCCCC
>JAEOTG010000077.1 GCA_016839985.1 Candidatus Heimdallarchaeota archaeon
GTCCGTTGTTTCATAATCCAGGTAATTTGAATGGGCATAGTGGATCGTTAAACCCTTTTCCGCCGCGGAGTTTTGGGCATAGCTTAAAGAATTCTTAGAGAAATCAAATAATGAAGCTTTGATGATTGATTTCATCACAAAGAATATTTATTGTTATGATATTGATCCAGTTGCTTTATGGATTTGCAAAGCTAGAATCTTGTTTTTTTTCTTACAGAATTTTCCTGATAATCCTTTACCAGATTTATCAATAAATTTGAATTTAGGAAACTCATTAATTAATTCCACAATAAGAAAGAATCTATTTTTTGATCTTGTGGTTTCAAATCCCCCCTACATGTGCTATGGATTAAGAAATTCTCAAAATTATACAAAGGATTTCAAGAATTATTTGCGAAAGCGTTTTTCATCAGCTGAATATAAATTAAGTTTATACCCTATATTCGTTGAAAGAACTTTAGAATTACTAAAAAAGAATGGAATACTTGGTATCATTACTCCTGATTCATACTTACTTGGACGTTATTACTCAAAAATTAGATCTTATATTCTCAAAAATTCTCAAATATTAGACATTTCTTTACTTGGATTTGAACCATTTGATAATGTTACACTAGGAAGACCCACTATAACATTTCTTAGAAAAAATAAGCAATTAATCGAGAACATAAAATTTTTAGCTCGATGGATTGAATCTTGCGCTACAATGGTTGAAGAAGAGTGGGATGAACACACTAATTCTATATCAGATATTCTAAATGACTCACTTAATCGCTTCTACGTTTTCTTCAGTCAAGAGGATGAGAGCTATGTTAAGAACTGGCTAAAGAAATCCATTCATTCAATTCAAGATATTGCTACAATTCACACTGGTGTGAGAAGTCGTGTTGGAAAAAAAGGAATTATTTCAAAATCCAAAAATGGAAAAACTTGGAAACGAGGAATTATTTCAGGAAGTCAAATCAAACCTTTTTGTTTGGATTACCAAAATCATTGGTTGAATATCGATCCTTCTATCTTGTGGTCTGGAGGATTTAGTGATGAGATTGTTGAAGAACCAAAGATAATTTTAAGGCAAACAGGTTATCAAATCACTTGTTGTGTAGATACGGAAGGTTATTATCATCTAAACAATTGTCACTCGTTATCACCAAAGAACAAAGAGCTTAATCTCTATGCTTTAGCAGTAGTTCTTAACTCTCCTGAATTCAATAGATTATATAATATCTTAAGTATAGAAAAAGGGAGATCATTAGCACAAATTGATATTGAGTTTCTACTTAGGTTTCCTCTAATGCTGGTTGATAAAGAGACAGAAGAAAGATTAGAGGAGTTCTACTTTGAACAAAATAAAAGAATAATCTCTGGTTTGGAACATCATGAATACTCAATTAATGATTTTCTCAAATGATTATCAAGATATTTTTTCTTCTAACCAACTTATTATATTATCCAAGAAACCAGGAATAAATTCATCCTTTTTTATTGTTTCTTCTGTAAGAAAATCATGATTAGATTTTGGAAACATCATACTCGTACAATCTTTATTTTTTCCTTTCTTCAGAGCTGATTCAATTTTTTCTTTGTGGAGGTCAGGAGGGTGCATCAAGTCTGATTCACCAAATACTAACAATACTGGACATTTAACTTTTTCATAAGCTTCAGTAGGATCGAACTTCAGAAAGAACTCATACATCGGAGTTTTTCCTTGAAATATCAGAAATCCCTCATATGTAGAATTAATATATTTTTCAAGAGTGTCAAATTGTACTCGTTTTTCATCTGTCATATTGAAGAATTTATTTGATAGTTTTCCAATAACTTCAGTCTTTACTTCCTCCCAATCTTCATGTCCTTGAATAGCTCTGATCATCTTTACAAATAATTCAGCTCCTTCAACACTTTCTTTTTCTGATTCTCCTAGTTCAAAAGACAAGAATGTTCGTGAGATTAATGCGGTTTCATGACCTATTAGTCCATGACCACCTATTGGTATTATAAAAGCTACATCTTCTGATTTAGATGTTGCTAAAGTAGCTATAGTTGCACCA
>JAEOTG010000012.1 GCA_016839985.1 Candidatus Heimdallarchaeota archaeon
CTCATTATCATCAGTATAATTTCTGGTATTGCTCTCATTGTTTTCCTAGCAAAATTAGGTCCTTTTATTCGAATGACAAAAGTATGGAAAGAAGATACTGGACCGTTTACTAATTCTCTTGCGATTAGTTTATACTTAGCTATTTCAGGTCTTTTCTTATGGTTGTCTTATAATGCATTCATAAATGGAAATGTATCTTTAATGTATTGGATGTTATTTACATCTCCTCTTCTAGGAGGTTTAGTTTGTGGCATTTTTGTTTACAAAAAAGATTGGGCAGCAGTAACCTTACCTTTAGCCCTCTTACTAGGTATTTGTGACTTCTGCATACTTATGTTTCTATTCGGCTATCTATTTGTTGGATCATTTTTTGCAAGCATTGGTATTCTTCTTACTGCACTTGTTAGTTCTGCTATAGGAAGAGCAATAAATCAAGTAATTAAAGAAGAGAAGGAAGAGAAACCTGCATTATCAACAGTAGGAGATATCAAGTGCAGTGAATGTGGTGAAAATATCCCTTCCTCTTCAAAATTCTGTTATAATTGCGGTTTTGTCATTGAGAATTAATTCTTCAAAAGACTAATCCAATAAGAAATACATCTCATTTTCATTATATTTAAAACCATTTTTTTCATACAATTGCTTTCCATATTCTGAAGTTATCAGTCTTACTTTTCTGATACTTCGCTTTCTTACTTCTTCAATAAGTTTCTTTAATAATTCAGTCCCTATTCCTTTTCTTCTAAAGCTTGGAATTGTGTACATATTCATAAGATATGCTTCTCTTCCAGAGATATTCTCAAAAAGAGGAGGAATTCCATAAAACACCAAACCACTAGTTGCTATGATTTTTTCTTCTTGAACTGCAATCCAAGAAATAAAGTGTTCCGATTTCATATTTCTTTGAAAGAAGTCATACAAAGAATTTCTTAGTTCTTCAAAAGGGGTATCCTTTGAAATATTTTCTGCTTCATAGAGAAACTCAATCCTAAGCTCAACTAGTTTATCAATATCTTTTTCTGTAGCACGACGGTACTTAATCATCATTTAAAAGAAACATACTATGATACTAATTAAAGTTATTTTTTCATTTTATTTATTACATGAAAGATTATGAAAAATCCCCAAAAACCTTTTAACCTTTATAAAGAGTTTTTAGTGTTGGTTTACCAACAAGTGAGAATGATGAAAAAAATTAATTTCTTTTTTTTAATATTATCCTTACTAATTCTATCAAATTTCATTGTTTTGAACTCAGCTACAGATGATACTCCTTATTTCACTCTTAATTTTATTGTTCCTGATACTATGAATTCTCGAATACTCTGTGTAAATGTAATTAAAGATGAATTATCGAAAATTGGTATTGAAGTAACAAATCACGTTCTTGGATACGGAGAAATAGGCCCAAGAACATGGGCATATCCATTTTTAGATTATAACTATATTCCAGTGTATGAAGATGGAGGATTTGATGGTGTATTTATTGGGCATTACAATCCAATAGATTTAGACGTTACTGGTATGTATGAAACTAGTGGTTTTCCTCCTTCTGGAGATAATTATTATCAATATAGCAATCCAACATATGATTCTCTACTTACTCAGTATCAAGCAGAACAAAATCCAACTCAACGTTCAAATCTTGCAAAACAACTTCAAGCTATTCTATATGAAGATTTACCTGCTATAAGTTTATACTACAACAAAACCTTAATGGCAAAGACTAATACTGTATCAGGGATAGACGAATTTCTACTCTATCATGCTAGTCACAGAGCTGAAAATTGGGATGATAATGATCATATCTTAAAATACGCAATGAATGGTTTCACTGGACCACCACCATCTAACTATTTTAGTATTTTTAGAGATGAATATCATTTTAGCAAACTTTGGATGCAACCAATTTATGGAGCTCTTTTCCAGAGAAATGCAGTGACACACTTTTGGGAGCCAGTGATTGCTAGTGGTTATTCTATAAGCTCAGATAAACTAAGCATAACAGTGGATATTGACCCTAATGCTAAATTCAGTGATGGTAACGATGTTTTAGCTGAAGATGTAAAGTATACCTATGAATTGCTTATTTCATCAACTGTGGGATCTCCACAATATTGGGATCTAAAAAATTGGTTTGGATCAAATGACTCTTTTGAAATTTTAGGTCCAAAATCCATAAAATTCACAACAACATCAGTTCACAACTTTCCTCTAAGTCTTCTTTCTTATGGAATTATTGACAAAAGCATAGTTGAACCTGCTCTAACAACTTATGGATTATCACTCTTTGATGAAGTTCCACTAACAGGAAATGTTCAAGATATTTTACTTAGGTCCTGTGGTCCATTTAAATTAGATATTTATGATCAATTTGGATTTGCTGTTAAACTTGTTCCCAATATTTATTGGTCTGATCTTGCAGCTTCTGGAGGAGTTGATGCAAAACTGAATGAACTCTATTTCGCTGGTGCTTTTGGGAAAGAAACTGCTCTTAATGAACTTATTATAGGAACTTTTGATGTAATGGACTCTTTCTATTTGTATCCTCCATTAAACAAAACAGATTTGCAAGGATTATCTGGCATAAGCGGAGTAGAAATCATAACAAATTATCAAACTGAATTATCCATCAACCTAAAACATCCCATTCTTGGGACAGGAGACTTAACCCCTAATGGTACTATTGAGGCAGCTAAGAATGTTAGAAAAGCAATAAGCCATTCTATTCCAAGAGTGGATTTCATTGATAATTACTTTGATGGAATAGGATCACCTGGAGTAACTCCTATACCTGAAGGATGTCTAGGTTTTGATACAAGTCTATCACCATATGAGTACAATTTAACTTTAGCAGAATTTTATATGAAAAAATCAGGTTACGGAGTAGAAGAGACAACCGATACAAAAAAATCTGCATTTAATGGTTTTAGTATATTTCTAATAACGTTTTTAGGGATTTCATATCTTCTTTTTATCAATAATAAAAGAAGATAATCTCTCTTTTTATTCAATTATTCTTTTTATATTTCCGAAAACCAATTTATCGCTAATGACTCTTGTAATTTTAATTTCTACTAAATTCCTAATAATGGATTCTTCTGATTCTACGCTTATTGCTGGTCCACTGTATAAAGGATAACAGATATATGTTTTTTTTCTATTTCTATCTCTTTCTGCAACAATACAAACAATCTCAGAATCAACAAGTTTGTGCTTCTTTTTTAAATTAAAATTTATAATAGTTCTCTTTAATTCTTCTCGTTTAACTTTCAGTAAATGCCTATCGATTGGTAATGATGTATTTGTCATTGTAAAAGGAGAGTTGGGAAGCGGTAAATATTTGTAAACAGTAATTTTTTCTGCGTAATCTTTTAGTTGTTTCTCTACAACATCTTTTGTTTTTTCGAGTGTTTGAACTGTTTCTCCAGGAAGAGAATGAATCAAATAAATCTGTGGATGAATATTGTTTTTTATGAACATTTTCGCAGCTTCAAGAGCTTTCTTTGGGGATGGTGGTCTTCCTATTTGTTCACTATGTTTTTCATCAAATGTCTCACACCCAATACTAATTGATGTATTTGGAAGAAATTTCCCTATTATTTCTGCAACTTGAGGAGTTACTAAAGAGGGTTTGATGTTTTCTATAGAAATACTACATTTATGTATCTGATTATCTCTAACAATCACTAATTTTGATAACAATTCAGATATTTTTTCTAAGTTTACAAGAGGTTTAACTGGAGAAAAAATCTCTTTGTTCTCTGGATTCCTATAATAATCAAGAAAACCTGGAGCAGACAAAATTATTCTTCTTACTCCCTTTTCAAACAATGATTTTACTTCTTCTACTACCAATTCTATAGGTTTACTTCTTGGGGGACCAAATGTTGCAGGAACAGAACAAAACCCACATCCTGGGGGGATATCCTCTGGACACTCATCTGTTAATACACTATCTGGAGAATCACAATTTCCACAATCTGAACACCCCCCTTCTTTTCTAACTATTTCACCTCTATAATGATTCGAACAACCTCTTACAATCTCAACATAAACTTTTGAATACCAGTAATCTGGGTAGTTTGTTATATGATCAATTGATGGGGTGAATTCAGTGAAATTTTCTCTTTTTTTAACCTTCTTTCTTTGTATCAAAATGATTTTTCCTTGTCTTTCAATAATATTTCTTTCAGAAGATAGATCATCTATAGAAAAATTGTTTTGAATCAACTCATTTAATATTCTTTCCCCTTCACCAAGAACTGCGAGATTTATATCATAATCTTCTAATTCTTTTTTTTCTGATACAATAGGACCACCTAGAAGTATAAATGCAGAATTATGTTCTGAACGGATGCGTTGTATTGCTCGGATAACTGCAATCCTATCAACAGACATTGCACTTATTAAGAAAAAATCAAAATCATTTATAGAAGAAAAATTTTTGTCTAATAAATCTTCAACTCGAATTATTCTTGAGAATATGTTGTTTTTGCTACAAACTCCTGCTAATAATCGTGGACCAGCACCAATTGCATCTCTAGAAAACTTTCTTCGACCTTCATTAGCTGCTAAAGCATCCACAATTAAGAATTTCACAAATATGCTTCTTTTTAATTAAATTTAAGTTCTTCTCTAAATAAATAAAATAACAAAAAAATGAGTTTAGATGAAAAAATATAAATATGCTTATACGTTCTTAACATTGTGTCTGAAGACGAATTATGTTTAACTTGTGGACTCCCCGGAGATTTATGTATTTGTGAGGAAATAGCTAAAGAAGAACAGATAATTAGAGTTGGTATCGAAACTCGGAGGTATGGGAAGAAATATACTCTTGTTACAGGAATAGATCCTGACGAAGTAGACCTTGGTGCTTTAGCTAAGCAATTAAAAACAAAACTTGCATGTGGAGGAACTTCAAAAGAAGGAAGAATAGAACTGCAAGGAGATCATAGGTATAAAATAAAACAATTACTAGAGGATTTTGGTTTTCCTGGTTCTAATATTGAAGTTCAATTTTAACATAAGGTGAAATTTATTCCCGATAAAAACGAAGAACTCCCTAGAAGAGATTTTTTACCAAAGATAAAAAGAAGATCTATTCGTGATGTTCTAACTGTTTGCCCAATTTGCTTTTCCCCTTCTAAACCAACAACTGAGATATTTATACCTGGACATTACACATGTACGAATAAAGATTGTGGTTGGAATGGAACAATTCCAATTGAAGTGACCAAAGAAGACTATGAGAAATTTAGAAAAGAAAGAGGAATAAATGAAACTGACGAACAATTTTAACACAAGAGAAACTTTATCTAATATTGTAAAGAAGTATCCTCTAATCATATGAATACTGCCTTATTAATTGATACATCTAGAGAGGTACCTTCTAAACTCTTTGGAACATTTAACATATATCCCCTAGGTTATATTGTTGAGGATTCAAAAGGCAACAAGCTTGAAGAAAGAACAAAAATCCAAGAAATTCAAACATCTAAATTATTATCAGTTCTACAAAAGGATAAAAAAGCAAGATTATTAGCTCCTAGTATCAAGGATTTTGTTGAGCTTTACACTTATCTATCAGAAGAATATAAATCTCTTATCAGTGTCCATTCTTCTTTATCGACTCCAGCAGTTTTTGAAAATGCAATCGTTGCTAAGAAAATTGTATCCGATATTGACATAGATATTATCGATACACAAACTTTAGGGACATCATCTGGAATATTTATAGAAGAACTTGCAAGAAAAATACCTGATGCAGAAAATATTAATGAAATAAGAAAAGAAGCTATTCGATTGGAGAAAAAAATTACTTCTTATATTTTAACTAGAAATGAACAGTTAAACACCTTGGGAGTTGGAAAAACTAAAAAATTTTCGGGTATAACCTCTTCTCTTAAACCTTATATTTTATACAATTTCAGCTATGGAAAATGGAGCGAAGAAGGAAAAAACAGAGCACCAAAACTATTAATTGAAGAAATAGAAGAAAGGATTAAGAAGATAAAGGATTTCAAAGAAATCAAATATATTTATTTCTCAGCTAATGGGGCGTTTTCCAAGGATTTAAAACAAATCCTCAAAGTATTCAAAAATAGTAATCCTGAAAAAATCACTCCTTCTTTAGTAAGTTACTTCTTGCTTGGAAAAGAAAGTTTTAATTTCTCATACTTTTAATAAATAAAAATGTTATTTGTAAGAAATACGATAAAAATCACTTGTGTTTTTAGTTGTTGTACGAGCTAACTCTTTCTCATTTACTTCAAGAAGTTTTGCAGCATGTTTACATAAAACTGGAATACTTGAAGGATTATTCTTCTCTCCTTTCTTAAGAGAATGAAATGGACTATCAGTTTCAAACATCAGATTATCCAAGGATACAGCTTGTATAATTTTTTGAAAGCTTTTTCTGTAAACAGTACTTGTTGGAACTGTAATATACCAATCCATTGCCATAATTTCCTTTACTTGCTCAACTGTTCCCCCAAAACAGTGCATTAAAACATCTTCAGCTCCGCTTTCTTTTAGAATTTTTATGACTCTCCCTTCTGCTCCTCTAGAGTGAATTACTATAGGTATATTAGAACTCTGAGAAAAGGAGATTAAATCCTTGAAAAAAAGTTCTTGTTTTTTTTGTTTTTCTTCCTCTTTAATCCAATGGAAATCCAAACCAATTTCTCCTATAGCAACAATATCTTCCTCATTTTGTTGAAAGAATTTTTTTAAATCATCCACCAGGTTTTTTGTTATTTTTGTGATTTCAATTCCTGCAGTTAAAAAAACTCCTTTGTTTTTTATTGTCTTCAGTCCAAAATCATAATATTCTGATTCTAAAACACTATTAACAATAATTTTAACTCCAACTTTACGTGCATTAGAAACGATTTTTTCAATTTCTTCTAATTCAAACCAATTAGGAACTAAATGACTATGAGCATCAGCGTAGACGACTTCAGATGTATCTTGAACATCTATTGTTGAGTCAGTTAATTTAACCATGCAGTTCCCTGAATTTTATGGATTTTTAACTATATAATTTTGTTTCTAAATTGAGAGAGCATATCTAGTCCTCTTATCTCCTGATCAAAAGCTTCAACAACTGTAATATCATTATTAGGAAATGCCGATTCTATATACTCTATATTCTTAAGATGTTCATTTCTTCTGTGAGAGCAATATTGGCATTCTTGATTGTCAGGATTAACCATATTTACGACACTAAATTCGTGAGGTATCAGATGATGGTTCAACTCTTCTACAAGTCTCTCAGTTTCAAAAATACTCATCATAGTTGGAATTAGTACTTTTACAAATTGAGTCTTTTCAGGATCCATCAACTGATCTCTAGCTATTAGGACTTTTTCTTTCATTGCTTCTAACGTTTCTATTGTTCTATCTTTCTCATCTTTTGCACCAAAAAGCGATTTTACCATTGTCATTGCATTTTGTATGAACGCTTTCATTTTAAGCATTCTTCCTAGGAATGAATCTAGAAACTCTGGGATATTTAACAATCTTAGTGTATGCCCTGTGGGTGCAGTATCAAGAATAACAGTATCATAAAAATCATCTTCTGCATATTCAAGTATTTTGGCAAAACTTAGAGCTTCATCCATGCCAGGAGGTGGGATAGATTGCATGTCTTCACTAAAGCCTTGTAATTCAGACAACCCAGGCATTGCAGCGAAACTTGAAAACTGATTACTATCTACATCCTGTCCAATAGCTTTGGATATTTCACTTCCTGCTGCTTCAGGATTGATTTCTAAAGCGAATAAATCCCCTTTAACTCCTTTAACTTTGGTTATTTCTCCAGAAGAAAAATCTGAATCAAATGAGTCAGAAACACTATGAGCTGGATCAGTCGAGATTATGAGTACTCTTTTGCCTTGTTCTGCTAATGCTATAGATAAAGCTGATGCTACACTTGTCTTTCCTACTCCTCCTTTCCCACCAACAAGCAAGAATTTCAAATCCTTTTCTAGAAGCTCTTTTAATGTCATTAAACTTTTTTGAACTTTGATATATATAAAATAATAGATTTGAATTAGAAAAATGAAATAGAAAGAGATCCTATCTTCGTTTCTGGATTTTTCTTTTCTGTTGCTTCTTACTTTTCTGAACCGGTACTCGTTTTACTACTCTCTTTGTTTTTCTTCTTCTTCTTCTAACGAGGATGTAATCACCAGTTGCTACCAAGCCTATTGATCCTGCAATTACGATACAATAGATTAAAATCTTACTCCAAAGTTCACCTTCGATAGTCTGTTCAATTTCTTCTATTATTGAATAGATGTTAAATCTCTGCGAGAATGATCTATATTCAGTTCCATTGAGATGGAAGTAATTTATTTCTGTTGATTCAAGAGTGTAATTACCCTCAAGAATTGGTACAAAGTAATAATAATAGAATACTGTTGCATTTGGTTGAACTATAACATACTTCTGTGTTGTTATATTCAAGCTTGAAAAAGCCCAATCTGCAAAACTTGGATCGAATATTGTTAAATTAAATGCTGTTCTTTGTCCAATGTTTTTTATTGAAATATTAACATTGATTGTTTGACCAGGTTCAACTTGGTAGGTTTTTTTATCAATGTTAGGTACCAGTAATGTCAAATTGAGTGTCTTTCTTATGTCTAGTAATGGTCTGTCAGGTATTGTATCATTTAAAGAATTTTTAACCTGTTCTTTCTGGAAAAAATCTTCTGTGTCAGGTTGCATGATTGATAGATTATTTGTAATGTTCGAAGCTTTAATTATAGGAAATCCTGCAATTAAGATGATTGTAATAGAAACTAAAGTAAGAGTAAAGATTTTCTTTTGCATATGAGTCTTCCTTTGTGACTTCTAAACATGCTTCAAACAGCCAATTTAAATATTTTCCTCTTCTGTATCTTTCTTATTTGAATTCTTTCAAATTAGAAAAAATTTAAATCAAACTTAATTTTGTTAGAAGCTATGACTGTAAAGATTATATGTGACACAAGTGCTGACTTGAATCTCCCAAACGACAAAACCCTTTATGAGAAATATGATATTAGCTGGGTACCTATGCATGTGATTTTTGGAACAGATGATTACAAAGAGCTTCTGCAATTGAAAACATCTGAATTTTATGAGAAATTGTATTCAACTGAAGGACAACCTCACACATCTCAATCAACTCAGCATGATTTACTTGTTGCTTATGAAAAATATGGAGAAAAATATGATGAAATTATCTCATTTCATCTTTCTAGCAAAATAAGTGGAGCAGTGGCTAATGCACAATTTGCAAAAAAAATGTATGAAAAATCAAATCCCGATTCAGCAAAAGTATACATATATGACACTTTAGCAGGTAGTTCCCTCATGGGACTTCCTGTAATAAAAGCAGCTCAACTAGCTAAAGAAGGTTTCAATGCAGAAGAAATTATAGCAATGATTAAACAGTGGCAAGAAAAAGATATTAAGCTCTATTTCACTGTTGAAGACCTTAAATGGTTATTTGAGGGTGGAAGACTATCAAGGACAAAATATTATGCAGCTAAAATTATGTCTATGAGTCCAATTATAACTTTCATAGATGGAAATCTTGAAGTTGTAAAAAGTGTGACAGGTTATGATAAATCTATCAAAACCAGTCTAAAAATGCTAATGGATTATTTTGGAGATGTAGAAGCTAAGGATTTAACTCTACACTTTCTTGAATCTGATTTTCGTGAAAAAGCGGAGGAAATCGCTAAGAATGCTAAAAAACAATATCCTGGTCTCAATATAGGTGAAATTTTCAGAATTGGAGGAGTAATAGCATCACATACTGGACCTCAATGTCTTGCATTAATGGTTACTAGAAATTTCGAATTTTGATGCAGATACCAGCAAAATTTAAATTAATCCTCTTTTTTCTTAAATAAGGTTTGAATTATGACAGTAAAAGTAATGACAGATAGTGCTGCAGATATCCCTGCAAATCTTATTAAAGAAAATGATCTTTCTTTGGTTCCAACAGTAATAACTTTTGGTGATGAGATTTATTATGAAAACGTAGATATTAACATGGAAAAATTCTACGAAAAATTCTTTTCATCAAGTATTTATCCAAAAACAGCTAATCCTACACTTCATCATCAATATGAAATGTATGAGAAGCTTGGAAAGGAAGCAGATGAAGTTTTAAATGTTGTAATAAGCTCAGGTATATCTGGTTCATATAATAGTGCTCTTAATGCTCGTAGAATGTATGAAAGAAAAGTAGAAAATCCTGCTAAAATTCATATATATGATTCAAAATTAGCAACCTTTGGTTTAGGACTTATTGCTTTAAAAGCTTCTGAACTAACAAAGCAAGGAATGGGTGGAGAAAAGATAATGGAAGAACTTGAGAATTTCAGAAAAACAATTGAAATAGGTTTCACAGTTCCTGATCTTCAATATCTCCACAGAGGAGGTAGATTAAGCCGTTCTAAGTTCTGGATCGCAAAACTAGCAGATATGAAACCAGTAATCTATTTTGAGGATGGCAAAATGGATGTTGTTAAGTCTGTTAGAGGACATGAAGCTGCAGTAATAGAATCCTTCAACACTGTATTTGAGAAGAAAGGTAAACCAGATAAATTCAATGCTTATATAATGCATTCAAGAAATATTGAATCAGTTAATCTTCTTAAGGAGTATATAGAGGAAACAATACAACCAAAAAATGCTAAGATATCTGTTGGTGAGATAGGGATGACAATTGTTACACATACAGGACCGGGATGTATAGGTGTATGTTTGGATACTGAATATAAGTTCTTTGACCTCTCCTAGTTGTGATATTATGCAATTTCAAGCCTTTCTCTTTGATTTAGATGGTACTTTAATTAATTTTGATCCAGAAGAGTTTATTCGAAGGTATCTTGGAGCTGCATCTCAGTTTTTTATTGATCTGATTCCAGATCCTCAATCTTTCATAAAAGAAATCTTGAGTTCAACTGAAATAATGGAAAACAACAATAATGAGTTAACTACAGCTCTTGATGATTTCTTACTCGATTTTTGTCCAAAGTTTAATGCTGAATGTGAAGAGATAAGGCAAAGATTTCTTCAATTCTACGAAACAAAATTCGATGTGATAAAACCTATAATAACCCCAATGGATGGAGCTAAGGAACTACTATTAGATATCAAGGAAAAAATTCCTGATGCTAAAATTATTTTGGCAACCAATCCAGTTTTTCCTTTAATATCCATAAAAAGAAGAATTGAATGGGGAGGTTTATCTCCTGATTATTTTGATTATATAACTCATGCAGAAAATAGTAAATTCTGTAAAGGAAATAGTAAATACTGGTTTGAGATTGTAGACTTAACTAAGAAGGAACCTAGTAAAACATTAGTTATAGGAAATGATGGTTTAAGAGATATGGGCGCAAAAAAACTAGGTTTCAAAACATTTTTCTTAGAATCTACATTCGAAAATGAAGATCAAATCACTGAAGAAACAATTCCGGATTTCAGAGGTTCTATCAAGGATCTTTCAGAAATTATTTTTAATTAAAAGCATGGAATGGCAAGACATTTAAACGTTCATAAAGTTACAGAGTGAGGAAAAATGGCAATATTTGGATTTGGTGGAGCATTTATCATAGCAATTATATCTCTTGTCTTCAATTTTTCAGTAAGTGCAAAACCTCTTTATTTCTTTTTGAAAGAATCTATTACCTTCTTGATACAGAATATAATAAATTTATTTGACAAAGAAAAACCATTTGTGAAATTTTCTCTCGAACACCCAAAATATGAAAAAATGTATCTGTATGTGCTGTCTGGAGTTTTTATTTTTGTAGGAACATTTCTATTGTTCTTCTATGGATTTGGGAGTTTAACTACAACAGGATTAGTTGGTGCATTATTATTAATGATTAACAATATAGTAGTAACAGTATTGTCTTTTCTTGGTATAACCAAATCCACAGTAATGCGAAAAATTACAAATGTTCTGTTTTCTTTGAGTACTATCCTCACTGTCTTACTATTTCTTAACAAAATCTCAGCAGAGACTTCTTTTATTCTTCCCAAATTCCTTGATTGGATGCTAGTTCTTCCAGCAATTGGATATGCAATGTTTCAAGCATTCTTATTCAGCGGACAACTGAACTATGCATATCCTGCTCTTATTATAATACCAATTTGTATACCTCTGCAAATTGAAACGTTTACAGAACCACTTCGAAAAGTAACAAAACCAAAAGAAGAAACTTTATCTAAAAAAAGAAAAAGAGCTAGTGTCTTCTTAGATGAAATCGAAAAAGAAGCTGATGAAATTGAGAAATCACCTGCTCTACCATTTCTTTCATTTATGGATAATGGGGCAAAAGGTATCTATGCAATGTTAGCTATCCTTCTTTTAGTTTTCTCTTTGCAAGCAATAGGAGTCATGAGTTCTTATGGTCCATACACTTCAAAGAACTATGATCCTGCATTCTCTCTAAGACCAGATTTTGACACTGGAGTAACTCTTACTTCAATCTCTTACTCTGATGCGTTTCTTTTAAACTATGAAACTGAATTCCAGAATGAGTTAGATGCTTTAATAGAATTAAATGTATCAACAGTTAAATTAGATGTGAGACAAGAAATACTAGATAACAATCTTACGGAATTCAAACAAGCTATGGGTATATTGAAATCAAACGGTTTCAAAATAATGTTAACAGCATATGGATACAGCTCACCTAAATGGTCTTATCAAAATATTAGTTTTTCAGAATACACGGCAGCCTTGGAGGATCAAGCAATAACATTATTGGAAGAATGTAATCCTGAATATCTTATAATCTATCCAGAACCTTTTGGTTATTCCACAGCTTATCTTAAAGAAATTCCAACAATAGATACATGGGTAGCTACTATAAACAATACTGTAAACAGCTTACATTCTTTGTCAAATGATACTGAAGTGGGAGTAAAATTATCTTTTAATGATTTTAGTGATGAATACAATATATTTGAACCATTATGGACAAATACCACTCTTGATTTCATAGGAATAGACTACTATATTATTCATGAAAGGGATATAGAAGAGATAAATAATTATCTTGATAAAATAGTCCCAAATGCAAAAGAATTTTGGATTATTGAATTCGGATTATCAGCTGTTATGTATGGAGAAAGAGTTCAAACAGGAGCTCTGACAAGAATGCTTGAGATTTGCGCAAACGATACAAGAGTTAATGGTTTTATGTACTTTTCACTCACCGATGATACATATACAATCAATACTTATGGATTAGTTGCAGAAACTGGGCATAAAAGGCTGATTTTCTTTGAATACAAGGAAATTATTGCTGACATAGTAGGTTGAGAACAGAATAAAG
>JAEOTG010000078.1 GCA_016839985.1 Candidatus Heimdallarchaeota archaeon
ATTTTAGAATCTGGGGAACAATACCAATATCAAGATGATTTAATTAATTTTGGGATTAACATAGAAGAAACTCAAGTTGTCTATCTGAATTGGTCAGAGATAGGAACAGAAGATGTTTATCTGTTTAATTATGTAAATGAACAACTAATGTATAGCGGTCCTTACACTCTTAGAACTTATGCAGAAGACGCAGCAAAACTCTTGCTACATCCTGGATATTATTACTTCATGAATCCAACAATAGCATCGTATGATTTCTTATTGGAATTCAATATTGTTAATTATGTAGATTATAATTCTACTATGAACATCAATCTTGAACAAGAAAACGGTGATCCTTCAAACTATAAACTACTTAAGTTTGATCTCTCTCAATTTGCTTTTGATAACTATAATTTCTCGTTCTTAATGCCTAATAATTATACTCTAGAAGTAAGTTGTGATACTTACATTGAAAATTATCCATACTATGCGTTAGAAAATGATTTTATTCTAGGCAATCAAGAAGTAGATGGAGAATTCTTCGGTTATAACCAGAATGAATCACAAGAATTAGTCTTCTTTGGATTTAATCTAGGTGAAGTTAGGTATGTTCTCCTATATATTGAGGAATTATACAACAACACAGGGCACACATGGGCTAGTTATGGTGATGCGTTTGTAAATCAAACCTCCGCTGTAATTCGGTTGGAAAAAGATCCAGGTTATCCTGATGATTTTTATGACATTAACGTTAATATGATCAATGCTGTTCCTGAAACTTATGGAAATTGGTCTGCTACTTACAACTTCAATGATGTAGTAAACGATGAAGAAATTTACTTCATTAACGCAACAGTTCCAGAATATACTTGGTACAAAATTAAGATATTCATAGTAAATGGTACAAGAGATAGTAGTTTACACCTCCTCTCAACAGCTGATGGAATCAGTTTTACATTACAACCCTATATATTCCATTACTTCTATAGAGATGCTGTTTGGAATAAATATTATTATAAAGACGCATTCTATCTAAATTACTTTGTTTCAATTGATAGCTCTAATGCTCCAGATAATTATTCTTATGAAATTGAATTTGGTATTCTTGATCCCACATTGGTCTTCATGTTTGCAGTTGATCATTCAGGATTAAATGGTTCAATTTCAATTGAATTTATACCTTATTCTTGTTCTGGATTATTAGGTATCTATGATCTTGGACTGGAAGGTGGATTATCAACTGGTGCAATTATTGCATTAGCAATAATTGGAGGAGCTGTTGTAGCAGGAACAATAGCATTTGTAATTGTACGTGTTGTTCTACCAAAGAGAAAAACACCTTATTAATCCCTTCTTTTTTTTTCTTTTTTCTTTTTTAAAATTTGAATATTTTATTTGTAAGAAGTTTATGTGATTTTTTTTCTTATTTTCTCGAAGAAGGATGTTAAATCAACATTTCCCCCAGAAATAACAATGCCAACTTTTTTTGATTTCAAATCAATTTGCTTCGACAAAACACCCGCTAATGAAACTGCTCCAGAAGGTTCAATGACAAGCTTCATTCTACTCCATAGAAATTCCATAGCATCAACTATTTGTTCTTCAGAAATAGTAATTATGTCATCAACATTTTCACAGATTATTCTGAAAGTGTTTGATCCCAAGGAGGTTCTTAATCCATCAGCTATAGTATTTGGATTTATAGATGGATAGATTTTTCCATCTCGAAAAGATCGATATGCATCATCGGCATTTTTTGGTTCAACACCAATTACCTTGGCATTTGGACATAATGCTTTCGTTGCAATTGCTGTACCAGACAATAATCCTCCACCTCCACATGGAGCAAAAACATAATCAAGCATACCAACTTCTTTTATCAATTCATAAGTTGCAGTACTTTGACCATAAATGATATTTATTTCGTTAGAAGAATGGACTAAAGTATATCCAAACTCATCTATCAACTCTTGGGTGGTTTGTTCTCTATCATTTGGTTTAGTGCCACAGAAAACAACCTCTGCACCATAACTCTTTGTAGCTTCAACCTTGATTTTAGGGGCATTTTCAGGCATCACAACAACAGCTTTGACTCCTGCCATTTTAGCGGCAAGTGATAATGCTTGAGCATGATTGCCTGAAGAGTGTGTTGTTACTCCTCTTTCTTTCTGTTCTAATGACAAACTCGAAACTGCATTGAATGCTCCTCTGAATTTAAATGATCCAGTTTTTTGAAAATTTTCTAATTTCAAGAAACAATCTGCATTTGTTAAATTATTCAATATTGTAGAAGTCATAACTGGTGTCTGATTTATTGTGCTTTTTATCCTGTCATGAGTTGCTTCTATTTTCTCTAACATTGTTCTTCATTTCCCATTTTGCAGATTACTCGGAAATGTTTGAGCTATTTTGTTCAATGCTTACTCTTTCCAGTAAATTTAAACGAATCAAGTTTTATAGCTGGACTTATAGTTCTGGTTCCTGTTTCTGTTTCTTTGCTAATTAGAGGTATATTTTTCAGAAACTGGGGAAGTATATCTGTGAACCTGAAATTTTTTGCAGCTGATATTACTTCACCATCTTCAATAAACAATAACCCATCTCTTGTTAATCCTGTAATGGCTCCAAGTCTTCTATTCACAAAATTCGTATAATGGAGTCTATTTATGAAGAAACCTTTCTTAGTTTCTTCTATCATCTCAGTTAAGGATGAATCTCCTGGAGTTAAAATCACATTAAGAGGAGTTATTGAACTCCAAACGTAATCAGAGAATGGAATTATTCGATGACCTGTAGTTCTTTTCTTATCATTAAGATATTTAGATGCAACAAAATTATCATAGATAACAGTTTTTGGAACTCCTCCTTCTATTATGAACGAAGGTTTCTTAGATACTCCTTCACCATCAAAAGGTGATGCGAGTATTGTATCAGGATTAAGAGGATCATCATGTAAAGTGATTTTTTCATCAAATAGTTGTTCTCCAATCTTATCTGTGATAAAGCTTTGAGATTCATGGAATGAAACTGCACCAAAACTAAAAGATAAAAATGATATTATGGTTTGAACAGCAGAAGGCGACAATACGACTTCATATTCACCTTGTGGATGATCTTTTGCAAAGCAAGTATTAACAGAAAGCTCTGTTGCTTTTCGAGATAGAAGTTCAGGTGTTAATTTTGAAGGATCTCTTACACATTGCTCTTCTTTTCCATATCCTTTGCTCTCTTTTTCAGTTAGAGAGTTAATTACTAAACGGTTATATGTGATTCGGTGAGATAAATCTATACCATTTGAATTTATAACTTGAAAGCGAACATCGTTTGTAGAGACTGCCCCAGCTAATTTAACATTTTTATCAACTTGTTCAGCTTCATTAACTGAAGTTTCAACGATATCAGCTCTTTGAAATTCATCTAATAGATTCCCAGTTGAGGAAACAGCGGGAATTGCATAATCTGTGGGTTCTGTAAAACCTTGGAAAAATGGAATCTCAGGAACAAAAGAAAGCATAGATTCTAGTTCTTTGATGGTTTTGTCAATTGATGTTGGTGTTAGTGCAGTTAAAGTATTTTCACTAATCCTTTTTCCTTTAACAACACGAAATTGGAAACGATAAGTATGATCTGCAACATTTTGATGAATTGTAGAATTAGCAAATCTTGTGAGAGCATGTGCTCTATCTACGCAACTAATTTCAAATTCGTCAAAACTAGCCTTTTGTAGGGCTTTCAATGTATGAACAATTAAATTAGTAAAACTTTCTGAAAACATTCTATCACATCTTTATTTTGATGAAATCTAGTTTTATTGATGTTAAAACGAATTTATATTGAATTTAAATATTTCCCCAATGAAGCAAATATAAGAATCCAGACACTATTTTCAAGACTTCTTAAAAAAACTAGAAGGAACCCTTTTCAGTAACTATCAACGAGGTTTGTTATACAATCTGCATTATGTGATTTTTCAAAGTACATTTTACTTGTTGTTCACCACAACTGTTTTATTTAATTTATTTTGATGGATTGATATGTCAGATTCTTCCTATCCTGGTACCTTTATTTGCATAGAAGGTATTGATGGTTCTGGGAAAACAACTCATGCAAGAACTCTTGTCAAACGTTTGTGCTCTCTGGGCTATGACGCAGTTTATACTACAGAACCAACAAGGTATTCAATTCCTGGAAGAAAGTTAAGAGAGAGTTTCTTTGCTCCAGAGAGATTGCCAGTTGAAGAAGAATTTAGATTGTTCTTAGAGGATCGAATAATTCATCTGAAGGATGAAGTTATTCCACAATTAGAAGATAATAAAATCATCATTACAGATAGGTATTATTTCTCTTCTGTTGCATATCAAGGTTCTCGTGGTTTAGATTGGAAATACATCCTTGA
>JAEOTG010000079.1 GCA_016839985.1 Candidatus Heimdallarchaeota archaeon
CTAGTTTCTACTATGTTGTTTTTTGCAAATAAACTATATTGGAAAAGGAAATTTTTATAATTTTCCACATTGAATATAAAAATTTAGCTTTTTTATAGGAGAATAAAGAAATATTTTTAGATTTTAATGATATATTCATATTGAGGACAAGCAATGAGTCAAGAAAAAGAAACTAATGATACTCCCCAAGGAAAGATAATTTCTCAAAAAAGAAAGCCAGTAAAAAAAGATCTTTTTGTAGAAATGGAAGAAACAGCTTATGAAACATTAAACATACCAAAGAAGAAAATAAAATCAGGACAATATCTACGCGACTTTTTAAGAGAAACATCAACTTCCGAAGCTGTAACTGAAGCTATACGAGTAACAATTGATGCTTTACTTGATAGTATAGCCGGGGAGATGAAATCTTTGTCAGCAGCTTCTCTTGTACCACATCCTGAAAGTCAAGAGACAAAAGCTATAGTTAGGGGACCTCTAAACAGAGAAGTAGTAAAACGAATTTTAGCTATATTTAGGAAGTATCCTCCTGTTATTAATGATTTACTTGGATCCGATGAAGAGATAAAAGTGCTTGATACAGGCATTGGATTTGTTGTTCTAGAAAACTGTCAAAAGGATAACTATCTTGTAGGGATTGTGCAAAGACAAAAGGATATTGATGAATTATCAAGAAGACTACGACATGTTCAGAATGTTGTTGTTGATAATACTCTCCTCCTAGACGAGATACAATAATCGAAGTATTTATTGTTCTAAATCAGCTTTGCACTTAGGACATTTATCTTCATTCTTCTTTATTTCATAAAAACAATTCCAGCATATTTTGCTAGAAGGTTTCTCTAGAGAATAAACTGATATTTTCTCTTTTAATCCTTTTATAAAAAGTACAGATTGATTCTTTCTCGTTTTCCTTTCTCTTGTTGTTATTATGCTAAGAATAAAGTACAACACAATAGCAGTTGAACCTACACCAATTAAAACAAAACTAGGAATTCTCAAGGAAATTGAACTAAAGAAACTTAAAACGATGAAAGGAACTAGAACTAGTGTTAGGAGTAACAAAATAAGCCATAAACTGTTCCTCAGACCTAAAAACTCTTTCTTCATCCAATTGTTCAACGAATTAGGAACTAAGGTTTGATTGTAACTTGATTCTATATTCAAGATATTGTTTTCTTCCAAGTCTTCCACTAATACAGTAATTCTACCAAGTCCGCTTCTAAAAGATATTGTTAGTTGTTTAGGGTTAGATTGATCTACTTTGTAACCCTTTTTTTCATATTCTTCCTTCAAATAATCAAATAACATAGAGATATCTTTGATATTACATCTCAATTCATCAGATTCTAAAATATCTCTTATCTCATTTTGATTTATAATGGCTTTCACCAACTAAATAACCTAAGAATTACTTAATTAAAGTTACCTAATTGATGATTGGTTTTTGATTTTAAAATGAAGTTTTTAAAAACTCGTCAATCATAGTTTTAACAACAGCTAATCTTTTAGCAATAATAGGGATTTCTTCTTTATTTTTTGTAATGCCAACTAACATTCCACTCTCAGTTTCTTCAAGGATAACTACTCCATCACCTGCATCCAATGTCTTTTCTTGAGCACCACTTTCTAATGTTTGTTTAATGACTTCAGGATATTTTGAGAGAATTCCTAAAACAAAATCCGCGTGCTTATCGGACATTCCATAAGTAAGTGTTTCAAGTTTTCCTGTAGCCCCTGTAGCAACAAAACATACACCAGTTTTTGTTGATAATCCCTTAATAACAGATGAAAGTACTCTCTCAATAGACTGTCTTTTTGTTTCTTCTAAAAGTTGTTGTGTTAATAGAACTTTTTTATCATCCTTCACTTCTACAGGTGCATCTGCTTTTACACCTACAAATTCTAGTAGATTTTCTACTTTTCCTGATTCTGCAGGAGTTGATGGTTCATATGTAGGCTGAGATACAGGTTGACTTGGTCTTGAAGGTTGGGTGTGACTCACAGTTTCTGCTTGTTCTCTAAGTTCTTGTACAGTAGGAGTATGTGGTTCTGAAACAACAACTTGTTGAGGTTTTTTTGTTGGAAAATAATCATATTTTATTTGACTTGATGCTCTTTCTGAAATCAGATCTCCCAACTTTTTTATTAGAGCTGTTTGAGATTTGGGTTCCATTTTATCAATAGAACCATAATCCTTTAGCTGTTCTACTAATTTTTCTTTTATTATACCAATAATCTTTGAAGCTGCATCATCTGGTATGTCAGGTAAAAACATACTTGCTAAAACAATATTATAGAATATGTTGTAATCAACTCGAAAAACATCATTAATGAGAGAAATTGTGCTTGATTTCTTGAGTTCTTCTCTAGTTTTAGTACTTGTATCAATTACTTGAAAAACTGTTGAAAAAGGTGTTTGTTGATTTATAACTTTATCAAAAATCATATCCTCTTCTAAAGTAAATAGACTAAAACCAACGAATTTTTCCCAAGGCAAATCAAAGTTACTCATTTTCTACTCCTAATCAATTAATAATAAATCCGCATCATATTTAAGACTTTATTGAAGTTCAACAAATTTACTTCTTTTATTTTTTCTTTTTTTCCTCTCTCTTTTTCGATTTTTTCTCTCTTCTTTCTTTGGATCTCTCCCATTTCTTCCATTTTTTCACATTTTTAGTAGACTCTTGACCAAAAATAACTGCTGAATAAGATCTTCCTTCTGTTTGACCAAGATCTCTTACTTGAAATTCCTCTTCTTCTCTTTTTTTTGTTTCCGCTAGCATTTGTTGAATTATTTCATCCCTCCTTTTCAATAATTCATCATCTATTTCAGGCGTAACAGCTTCTGGTTCCACCGCAACTTCTGGTTCTGGTTCTGGTTCTACCTCTACTGCTACTTCTGGTTCTGGTTCTGGTTCTACCTCTACTGCTACTTCTGGTTCTGGTTCTGGTTCTACCTCTACTGCTACTTCAATTTCTGGTTCAATTACTTGCTCTATAACAGGTTCCAAAATAATTTCTTCCACTTCTAAGGGTATGATGTCTTCTTGAGTAATAGGAACACTTGTGGTTCCATTAATGAAGATCATTCCATGCACGTCTTCTGGGATATTCTCAGGTTGAATTTGAACATTTTCATTAATAATAGGGTTAGTAACAATGGGTTGAGTTAGATCAACAGGTTCTAATTCTTTTATTTGTTCTTCCAAGAAAGGTTCTTCTACAAACACTTCTTCTTTTTCTAAATCTTCTTCAATTTCAACAATCTCTGGTGGTTCTGGTTCTACTTCTACTTCGAGTGGTTCTGCTTCTACTATATCATCTATTTCTTCTACTTGTATCTCTGTATCTATCTCTTCATCAATGTCTACATCAGCTAGGTCTATTTCAGAGACTAAGGTTTCTTTTTCTTCAATCACGGTTTCTTCTTTTGGGAGAGGAATTTGTTCTTGCTCTATTATTTCTTGTATTTCTTCTTGTTCCAATTCTGTTTTGACTTCTTCTAAATCTTCACCTGAAACAGCTTTTGCTAATCCTATAGTTGCTTCTTCCAAAGCTATCTTTCTTTCTATTTTTTTCTCTTCAGCTATGTCAGGAGATTCAACAACAGGTTTTTCTAAGATTACCTCATCTACAGATTTTTCTTTCTCTCTTAGCGTTTTTTCTTTCGCTAAATTGTATAAGTATTGGGCAAATCGAGTAATGTTCTTTTTATCCCAATCTAGTTTTTCTTTCTCTTCGTTGTTTGAACCCATGAGATAATCACTTATCTGTGACTGTTAGAATCTTCAGTCACACTACTTTTTTTGTTTTATTAATCTTTCTTAACTTCTTAGATACTTAAATTCATTTTGTGATTAAATTCTTTTATTTGGGTTTCATTGTAGTTTTTACTATAATTATTTTACTTTAGTACTAGCTAATAGAAAACTAAAATTTAATAACTATACAATTTAATATTAATTGATGAGTGAATCTCTGAAACCTTCACTAATGCAGCTGTTAAGCTCTTTTTCCTACTATTTAGTAGATGAAGCACGAAAGACAACAGGTAATGATATTCAAGAAGTAAAAATAAATGATCTTGAATATTCTAAAGCAAGCGGTCGTTTCGGTGATGTATACGTAGTTGATGTTTTTTACTCATCAAATTTCGGGGAACACAAAAGTAAATTAGCTATTAAATTTATAGAAGAAATCAGTGACGTAATAACTGAAATAAAAAATTCATCTTTTTTAGAGAAGAAGTTTTCAACACGTTCTTTTGTAAAAATACCACGCTATATCTTTGTTAATTTAAAAACGCCTACTTTCATAGCCTATGAAGGAATAACAGGTATTAATTATGAAGATGCTATGAACGTTGAGAATAAAAGCTTCTGGGCGGGATATGTACTATCTATAATTCATGAAGGTAAACCAAAACCTGTAATAATCGACATCTATGAAGAGCTGTATAGAAGATTAATTTTAGCTGTGTTTGGTGGAGATGATGAAGAACAAGAGATTATGGAAAAATCAAAAACATTGATTGATATGGTAGCTTCATCGCAGGGAGGTAGTGATGCTTTTGGAGATTTTCACCAAAGTAATTTAATGATTAGAACCAGCCCTCAAAATGAGATTGTTAGTATAGCTTTAATTGATCCAACATTTTGGATGCAAGGATCTTTCGATAGATTTGAAGATATTGGTACATTTTTCGGAAGACAAGTATTTCTAGAATACAGAGAAACTGAATCCCTTGAGAAAACAATTGAAGATATTGAAAAATTCATTGAAGGATATAATGTGCATCTAAAAGAGATATATGGTGTTCTTCTGGAAGAGATGTATCCGAAAGGTTATCCTCTAGATTTATTTATGTCAACATGGGCAATGATGGATATTATTGATAAAACAAATAATTTAAACATTGCTCCAGACCATCCAGACGTCCTATTATTAAAAGAACTTGCATATACTTTCTTAACTGATCAACCAATTGGTAAAGTTATTAACTCATTTATTTAAATTTGAAGAGTAAGAAATTTAAAGAACGAATGAGAATATTATCTGGAAGATGATACACTCCAGCAAATATATTATGATATCTGCATTTGCTTTAGCTAAGATATTATCAGTTGATGCTTTAGATACTTCCAAAGAATCTGCTGGAGTCTTAATTGGTTATTTTGATGAAAGCAGAAAACAACTCGTAATAACAGACTTTGATACAGGAAAACAAAAACAAACCTCAACTTTTGTTATATTAGATGATGAAGCTCTTGTTCAGATTGTTGAAGATTTGCAAAATAGAGAAAGAAACGAATCGATTGTAGGCTGGGCGCACACACATCCTTCTTATGGTTGTTTCCTTTCTGGAACAGATAAAAGTACTCAGAGAACATACCAAAATTTATTCTCACAAGCTGTTGCATTAGTAATTGATCCTTCAAAGTACTATGAGACTTCGCAGCAGAAAGATCTAGAGATTAAATTTTTTAGGTTAATAGATGACTTTGACTATCGAGCGATTCCTTTTGGGATATATTTTGATGACATAACTAAACATCTTTCAAATTTAGCAGAAATTGATTTGAAATGGGAAATCCCACAATTAGCTGAAAGTGAGGTTAGAGCTCTACATCAAAAATTAGAATCTGTTGTATCTCCATCATTGTTAGAAAGTGATAAACAGCTTCTACATGGCTTTGTTGATGTGCTAAGTGAAACTAAGGAGCAATTAGTTGAGAGTGGGGAAGGGAAAGAGATACTTGAAACAATTGATGAAAAATTAAGTGATATATCAGCAAATGTAAAGCAAATATATAATGAAGAAACATTTAATCTTTATGCAGCTCTAAACATTGTAGCAGTTGTGATAATTGCAATTGCTTGGTTTTTGATAGCTTATTTCACTTAATCAAACTTTTGTGAGAATTTTACATTATTAGAAGAGTTTTTCAAATGATAGTATTCTCAATATTTGATGTCTATAGTTCAAATAATACCAATACTTTCAAACAAAATAATCGAAGAAGAAGATGATTTAATATCTGTAGTTTTGAAATCAATAGAAGAACAAGGTTATGCTCTTCAAAATGATGATATTCTAGTAATTGCTAGCAAAGTAGTTTCTGTTGTAGAAAAAAGAATCAGAAAGTATGAAGATATTTCTCCAACAAAAGAAGCTCAAGTTATCGGTAAGAGAGCACATATATCACCAGAATTTGCTCAAATTATTCTAGATGAAACTAATAACCGATACATCGGTACTGTTCCTGGTGCTGTTACAACTCTAAATAAATACGGACTGATGGCAAATGCTGGGGCAGATCAATCAAATGTAGGCGATGAAAAAATAATCCTTCTCCCAAAAGATTGCAAGCTTTCAGCACAAAAAATACATCAGGAACTTTCAGACCAAATCAACTTATACATTGGTATTATTATAGCTGATTCACGAACAATGCCTATGCGATTAGGTACGGTAGGAGGAGCATTAGCTACATATGGATTTAAATCAATAATAGATGAAAGAGGTAAAAATGATTTATTCGGTAGACCGATGCACATAACAACTAGAGCTGTTGCTGATCAGCTTGCAACAGCTGCGGAACTTCTTATGGGTGAAACCAATGAACGAATTCCCTTTGTTATCATAAGAGGATATCCTATCAGAAGAATCACAAGCAAAGAAGAAGAAGACATTAATTCACTTATAAAAGAAGATAAATGTATGTTCATTGGACCTCTGCTACCTTGCTTAGAAGAAAAAATGAAGAGAGCTATTGAAAATGATTAAAGGTAATTTAGGGAAGATACAAGTTGGAGATGATTTTCCAATTCCTATTGTAGGTGTAGTTAACCTTTCTCCTGCTTCATTTTACAAAGGTTCTATCGCATCAACAAATCAAGATCTCAAAGAAGTAGTGTCAAAGATGATTGATGAGGGAGTAAATTGCTTAGATATTGGTGCTCAATCTACTAGACCAATTCAAATTTATGGAGGAGAGGAGCGAGTTAATGAGATACAAGAAAAAGAAATAATTGATAAATCATTAGAAGTGGTTCTAGACATCATAAAGAGTTATGATGATATAGAAATATCTGTAGACACTACAAGAAGTTCAGTGGCAGAATTTGCACTGAAGAAAGATATACGGATTATAAACGATATATCCGGTTTTAAAAAAGATAAAAGAATGGCTAGTTTAATTGCAGACTATGATGCACATGCTATAGTTATGGCGACAAGAAAAAATCCAGGGGATGTTTATACAATAGATGATGTTTTACATGAATTAAAATTAAGTATCACCCTTGGACTGGAAAAAGGCATCAAAGAAGATAGAATATTAATTGATCCTGGAATAGGTAGCTGGGAAGCGAGAGACTATTATCATGATTATTCATTAATCAGAAATTTAGAAGAATTTAGAATATTAAACAAACCTATTTACATCGGTATTAGCAGAAAGCCTTCAATTGGTAAAGCTCTAAATGATGCACCTCCAGAAGATAGATTATATGGTTCAATAGGAGCTACAATTGTAGCTGTTCTAAACGGTGCTCATATTGTAAGAACCCACGATGTTAAACCTACATTAGAAGCAATTAGAGTAGCTGAAACGATTCTTAATTTTGACAAATACTTCTCAAAAAATAACTCTAAATAACTTTAGCTAGTAAATTTTACTCCTTCATCAATTTCTACGGACCAAACAGGGAGTTTGAAGTTTGTTTTTAATGAATCAAATGTTGAATCGTTTTCTTTATCTGTTAAAAGAACAACACTACCTCCTAATCCTGCACCTGTTAGTTTTCCACCCAATGCTCCATTAATAATCCCTGAATCAATTATTTTGTCTAGAATAGGTATTGATACTTCAAGGTTTTCTCTCAATGAAATTTGTTGAGATGTCAATAAATCTCCTAGAATATTTATATCGGGGTCTGATTTTAACATCTCTTTTTCTGCTTCTTCAGTATCTTCCTTAATTGAGATAACTCCTGTTAATATCTTCTTTTCTTTTTTATTGAATCTTTTACTAAATTTTTCTAAGATACTGATAGAACTATTATTAAGAGGAATGCCTACTTGAGTTTCAAAGGTTTTGATTACTTCTTTTATTTCTTTAACTTTAAGTCCATGAACTTGGCTAGTTAACTTAGGTGTTTGACTATCTACAACAATCAATCGAAAATCAGGTTTGGGGAGAATTCTTAATTCAGGTGGTTCAGTACATGTAAGAATTATAATTCCTCCTATAGATGAAGAATACTGATCCATTCTACCACATGGAATCCCTAGTAGATTGTGTTCATCATGATAAGCTAATTCTGCAAGTTCTTCCTTTTCAATCTCAATCTCAGTCACCCCACACAAATGCTTAATCCAAGCAACCAGTAGAGCTGCGGAACTTGAAAGTCCACTCGCTATAGGAATATCACTTTGAATTGTTACATCCAAAGAAGGTATTTCTATCTTAGAACTAAATTTCTTTAAAGCAAGGATGCCTGATTCTAAATAAGACTTGAAATCTAGATTTTTACTGCTCATTTCTTGTATTTTAATAGGAATTTTTACTGTTTGATTCAAATCCTTACTAAATACAGAAATCATGCTTTTTTTTCCTTCATAAGATGAAACATTTACTCTTAAATTAATCGCTGCAGGTATGACTCTTAACTCTAAGTAATCTTGATGTTCTCCATAAAGACATACTCTGGCTGGTGCTGAAGAAAAATACATTAAATCAGCAACAAATATCTTCTTCTCTTAATAATACTTTTTGGTAAAAATAGCAATATATCATCTTTAATGGATTTCCTTCTTAATAAAGTATATAAGTAAAAATTACTTTAAAGACGTGGGGATATATTGCCAGATAATCTACTTGATAAAGTATTCAATTTGTCAACCTATCTACGTGATGAAAATCTGGATGTTCAGAATCAAGAATTGAGACTTGATCCATGGACAATGGAATATATTCCTGAACTCTATATTGCCTCTGAAAAGCTAAATAGTCAAATTGCACGCTTATTGCAGATTATCAAAGATGGTAAAGCTATTTGTTCAATTATAGGTGACATAAAATCAGGTAAATCATACCTCTTGAATCTACTACGAGATGGGTTCAAAGAATCCTTGTGGAAATATTCTACATATAATAAAATACACATTCTATTCTTTGATTCGGAAGAAATGAAAGACTATTCTTTAACAATCTTTCTACAAAAAATAGCAGAACAAATTTTCGGTAAAACAAATCATTCAAGAGAGCAAATTATTGTTGAATTAAAGAATTATACAGCTGATAATAATTCATTATTGGTTTTACTATTAGATAATTTTCGTGGGAATCTACTCTCATCTGTTGCAAGTGATTCTGCTAAATTACTTAAATTACTAAAAGAACACTTCTCTTGTATAATAACCTGTAATTTGAGTGAAATGATGATTTTAAGAAGTGGACTAAAAGAAGGAGGTTCTGAGCATTTATCATATTCAATTCATCTCCCAGAGCTATCCATGTCAGAAGCAAAAGAACTTGTTACAAAAAGAATGAGTTATGCTTTGAATCAATCAAACGTTCAAATTGGAGAGATATTCTCCGAAAGAGCCTTGGAAGCAGCCTGGGTAGAATCTAAAGGAAATCCTTGGGTATTTATTTCAACTCTTTCTGATGCATATTCATATTCAAAGAAGAAGGGATCGAAAATAGTTACTCATGAAGCAGTAAATTCAGTAATAGATATGTTTTCAAGAACTCCAGTGCAAGGAACATTTGAGGATCACGACAAATTTATAATCCAGCAAGCACTAAATAATTTTCCATATAGAGAAAGACAAGTATGTGAATATCTAATCCATAAAGATGCGACAGCAAAAGAAATCACTTTGTATCTTTATGGGGAACTACCTTCCTCTGAATATAGAAGCAAATATATGGGAACAAAGAGTTTCTTGAAGAGATTAAAGGATAAAAATGTAGTTGTAACTAAAGGACAAGAAGGACGTTCTCTTTTATTTGGATTAAATCCAAAGATGAGAGAAAGATTAACACAAAGTAATGATAAAAGCGATCCTTCGATGACAAATGAAAGTAAAATTTATGTTACATAAGAAGAAAGAAAAAAAAAGAAAATGCTATCTTCTAGCTAATTTTCGTATTATTTTTATGATTAAGAATAGTATATATGCTACAAGGAAATTTATCAGAAGTAGATTGGTAAATTCTGTAAATATTGTAAACCAAGTTGAAGTTCTAATATAGAAGAAGTCTGCAGAACCAATAGCATTCTGAAAGATGTAACTATATGCACATATAATCAAGAATGGTGCAAAATTCAAAGTTAAATAAGCTCCTTCATAATTTAGTCTCATAAAGTTAGTTGTTCCAGATGCTCTTTGATATATAATAAGTGCTATACCAATACCTATAACAAAACCAACAATTGGTAGGATGTAAAATATATTTAGAAGTTGAACTGCCATAAATCCTCCTGCAGTGGTTTTTGCAAATATTGAGTTTAGAAACTGAGTGTTTGTTTCTCCAAATATTGAAACAGCAGTAGATTGGTTAAAGTTTACATGTGATAGAATTATGAACAAGAGAGCACCTACAATGCTTA
>JAEOTG010000013.1 GCA_016839985.1 Candidatus Heimdallarchaeota archaeon
AATATTATGCATACAATATTTTTCTTTCGTGTTTTTGTATTTAAATAGATAAAAGTATGCTTTAAAAATCCTGTTAGGTGGGATTAATAATGTTAACCCCAGTACTAATAAACTACAGCATAATAGCAACATGACCAATAGGAATCCTGTGTTAACTTCAACGCTATGATAATATGCCCCATCAAAAGGAGAAAAAGTAAACCATAAATGCAAAGTATTATTTTTGACATCTTGAATAGAAATTAGCAATTCGAGAAATGTCCTAACTGAAAGAAATAAATAAGCAACTCCTGTTTTTCTAGGAGCAATTCTAGTAAATAAGAATAAGAATAAAATAAGAAACAAAGTTAAATAGAAGAAATGAGAAGCTTTTAAACTTTGAAATGAAATTTCCAGAAATTCATTAGTTTGTTCTACTAAAGCAGAATTTGTTTCTAAATTTGTTTTTATCACACTTAAAATATTTATTTTTGATATTAGTATTCGTAAATAAATAATCAGTATAAACAAAGTGATTATTAGAATATTAAAGAGTATAATGAATATATCTAGAATTTTGTGTCTATATATAAACATAGAAAATTTTTTAGTAATTGATTTCAAATTCCCTTTCTCCTAAGAATGATTACAAATTATATGCATCACTTCTAGAGATAATATTTGACCGAATGTTAAAAAAGTTATTGAAAAAAAATCAATCCTGAAAAAGGATTGAAATCTAAATTTTTTACAGCTATCTTCTTTCAACAATGATTTCTATAACGTCAGTATCATTAAGTTCATGATCTAAACCAACCTGTTGTCCTTCAAATTCAGCAGAAGGTCCCCAAACTCTTGCATATTTGAATCTGTTTACAAAACTACTGTGAATTTTCCTAGCTACATCAATTACAGTAGATCCCTCAGCTAGAACAAAAGGTTGCTCTAAATCTGCTTTTTCTCCAGGTTTCTTTGTTTATACACGAACTATCTCAAGTTGGTCAACTAGAGATTTTTTAAGATTTTCCAGTGAGTCTTCTTGCATAATTGATATTGGAATTATGGGAAATGGGCTAACTTCTTGTACTACTTTAAAATTCTCTTCAGTTCCAGGCAAATCTCCTTTAGTTGCGATAATCACGAATTTATATTGGGATTCACCATCTACAAGCAATCTGGAATCCTCAAGTTGTTTGATAAGAAAATCATACTGTCTTTGAATGTTCATTGAGAGATCTATGACCAGCATTATAGCATCACTTGTTCTAGCTACTCTAACGATTTGCCTGTTAATATTCCAATCTTCCTTCCAGTCAAGAAAGCCAGGAACATCAACAATCTGTATTCGTAAGTCTTCATACTCAAGAGTACCAGCATGAGCGACACGAGTTGTGTGAAGATAGGCTCCAATTTTTACATCAGTATTTGTTATAGCATTCATTAGAGTACTTTTACCAACATTAGATAAACCAAAAAGCGCGATTCGACCATCTCCAGAGGATGGAATATGAAAAGGATCATATACTCTACCTTTTTGTTTAGGTTTCTCTTTAATTTCAGCAATCATTCCTTCTAGTTCTCGAATTTGAAGTTTGAATACACCCATCTTATCTAATTTCTTGTTATAAATATCTTCGATGATGGCCTCTAATTCAGCAATGAGAGCTTCCCCTTCAAGAATCCTTATCCTTCTGGCTATATTGAATCTATACCACTTAATTTTGGTGTAATTACTCATTATACCACCTCTTATTTTCTTTTTTTATTACTTCAATTTTACGCAAATCAGCGATTCATTTTTTGATTAAGACATATTTTCGAAAACTAGTAGCAAGCTTGTTAAAATGAAATTATTAGAAAGAAAGTAACAACCTTCTTGAAAAATCATCAACAACAATGTAAACTACTCGCTACTAATCTAAGTATAAATGTGATTAGAGCGCGAGATTCCCCTCGCCTGTAGCTATTCTGCACGGAGATAAGGTTTCATCGTTATCAATTGAAAAAAACCTTCAACACATATAAATTTATCTAGAGTTGTTGTACAATTAATTTTAGCTAAATATATAAGATGGGAAAACAGACTTGAATCATATTAAAGCACAATACTATAGAAAAGTGGTGAAATGTCCATTCGAATAATAAAGCGGAGACAAGTTTTAGCAGCTATTATTTTGCTATCTCTCTTGATTGCACTAGCATCTATTATAATACAAGTAAACGAACAAAAACTAATAGATAGAATCTTCACTACTGAGGGAAGTTTTTCATATTCTTCTAATCCTAATAGACCTTTTCTCTATTACGAAGTTAGAGTCGAAGAAGGAGATACTATCAATTTTATGGAAATTATGTTAAATGAATCTTTACCCATTCCTTTTGACTGGGGTTTAGATATAACTGTTTATGATGAAAATCATATTGAAATTGAGGGGAATAGTATTAATGACATACTCATCTATAAATGTTTAACAAGGAATATGACTTTTACAGCTTATCAGATTTCTTATCTTCTAGTTTATTTCACAATTGAAGTTGAAGCATTCTATTATGAAGCATCATCAATAATTCTCTACTTATCTCTATCTCTCATTTTAATTTGGTGTGCTTACTTAGCCTACATTATGATAAAGAGAAGAAAGGAAACTGAAAAATGGTTAAAACCTTTTAGAAAATGAAAACAAATGATTAAAAAATGTTCATTGTTATCAAAACATTTCAAGTTTAAATAAATTTAAAGTTGTTGTGTTCTGATAAAATATTTACATATATTTAATTACTAATACGATTTAATTATAAATTGAGATGGGAAAACAATTTTTAAAGAGATTTATACAAAGATTAAGAAAAATATCAATTAGTCAGATAACTCTTTTTTTGTTGATTCTATCATGTATTGGATTTATTATTAGTACAACACAAGTATTTACTAATTCGAGAAGTGTTACTAGTTTTGAATCCCATGTTGAATCGTATGAAATTGGATATGGAGTAGGAGAAAATACAAAGTTCATGTATTATGAAATATATATTGAAGTAAAATATGCAATTCATACCCAAGAATATGAAAACGCAGGTCTTCCATCTAATGTAGGAATAACCGTTATAATAACTGATAACGATTCTAATGAAATTGTTAATGAACAGTTGACACCAACAGCTAAAAGAACATACATCTGTGAAACAAGAAGTTTTTCTCTGAAAATAGACCAATTCACAGAATTTAGAGTAGTCTATTTTGTGAAGGTTAAAAAATATTTTTTCAATCCCACGCAGACTATACTAACAATTTTCTTTTCCTTTTTACTAGTATGGGCTATAGGAATGGGAGTAATTTTTAAAGAGAAACAGACGAAAAGAAAAAGAACAGCATAAAATTAATTCAAAAATATGAAAAAATTAAGTTAGGTTGAAATTGAAGAAAAAGAGAGAATTATTACTGATCTACACAGATCATTGTCATAGTAGAACGAACTTTTTCCAACACTCTGAGGTTTTCTGTAACGATTTTCTTCAAAGAATCAGTATCTTCAGCTTCAATTTTGGCTATCAAATCGTAAACACCATAAACGATGTGAACCTCTACTACATTGGGCATGGTTTTAAGTTGTTCCATA
>JAEOTG010000080.1 GCA_016839985.1 Candidatus Heimdallarchaeota archaeon
ATGTCAAAATCTTTTTGAAGTTGTAAACAACATCAATTCTTCAAAAGGAATAGGAATTGATATTAATAAAAAATATATTCAAGTCAATAATGTTGTCAAAAAATTCAATAGAATGAACAATATTTCTTTCAAAATTAACACAAAAAAATACAGATTAGATTTTCCAAGTAACCATTTTGATGTTATACTTTCCAATCATGTTATTGAACACAATAAAAATCCAGAATTCTTAATCAGGGAAATAAAAAGATTATTAAAACCAGACGGAATCTTGATATTGTCAACACCGTACAAATACAACAGAAAAATATGGTCATTATCTAACTTCTTTGGTTTCAACAAAGGATCTCCAGACCACTTTGTTGAAGGTTATACCAGAAAAGAATTAGAATCATTGTTAAAAGATTTTGAGATAATAGGATTTAGGTATACTGAAAGATTTTTGATAAGAATAACCTCTGATATAACCACAATGGCTACATTCTTTCTCAGAAGAAGATTCAAACTGAAAAAGCATGATGCTTCAGTATATGAAAAAATAATGAATCCCAATGAACTAGAATTCAAGAAAACCTTCAAATATTCCCTTTTCTATTTTATAGGATTGATATTCTTAATCTTCTATAAGATAGATGATGTTATTTCGAAACTGATTCCCTTTAGAGGATATGGAGTAGTTGTTGTTGCAAAGGTGAATAAATAATGTGGTGGAAAGGTCATGCAATATTAACATTGATTATGTCAGTGTTTACTTTCATTATTACAGGAAATATAACCTTTACAATCCTATTTTTCCTTTCAGCAATAGTGATAGACATAGATCATTATTTTCTCTACATATATCTTGTTAAAGATTTCAACATCTTCAAGGCATACAATCTCATCAATGACATAAGACTTGGAAGAAGATATGATGTTCATGGAGGAAAATATCCAGTTGTATTCCACAGCATCGAATTCATGATAATAATATTTCTAATATCACTTGTTTTTCCTATTGCAATACCCATAACATTAGGTTGCTACTTCCACATATTAATTGATTTGATGACAATAAATCCAGAGAGATTTAAGAATATTTATTCTTTGACTTCCTATGTCTATAAAAATGGATTCAAGTGATTTTATGAAAATTTTCTTAGTTTACCCACCGTGGCTAGAAGAGGAAACCTTGGCAGGCTACTCAAGAAAAACAATGAAAGATGTAGAGTTAATTACATCTCCACCATTAGGTTTAGCTTACATTGCTTCTGTTTTGCTCAGGGAGGGACATGAAGTAAAAATATTTGACTGTCAATTTCCAGACCAACTACAATTACTCTATAAAAGTTTGAAAAAAGAAAAGCCACAAATAGTTGGCGTAAGCTTATTCACCGCTTCAGTTTATTCTTCATTTGATCTGATTAGGAAAATAAAAAAACTTTCTCCTAGAACAAAGATAGTTGCAGGCGGACCGCATGCTGGTGCTGTACCAAAACACTGTCTAGATAATAAGGATATTGATATTGTTATTCTTGGTGAAGGAGAAACTACAATGAAAGATATATGCAGTAAAAAGAAACTTAACAGAATCGAAGGAATAGCATACAGACACAAAAGAAAAATAAAAATCAATAGACCAAGAAACCTAATAAGAAATTTAGATTCTATACCGTTTCCAGCAAGAGAACTCTTACCAAAACTTTCCAGATATAGGACTGAAAAGGAAAAACTTTCAAGAGAACCGTATACATCAATGATGACAAGCAGGGGATGTCCTTACAGATGTACCTATTGTTCGAAAAATGTTTTTGGTAGAACCTTTAGAGCTAGATCTGCCAAGAATGTCGTTGATGAGATGGCACTATTGGTTAGAGATTTTGGAATTAAACATGTTCACATTTATGATGATACCTTTAATGCAAATCCAAAAAGAGTTTTTGATATTTGTAACGAGATCATAAAGAGAAAATTAGATTTAACTTGGGATTGTGAAGCAAGAGTTAATACAATAAGTAAGAAAATGCTTAGAAAGATGCGTGAAGCTGGATGTACAATGATTGGATTTGGGGTAGAGTCTGGAGATGCAAGGATACTGAGAATATTGCAGAAAGATGTTGATTTGAATAAGGTAAAGAAAGCAGTCAAGTGGGCAAGAGAAGTAGGAATAAGAACAAGATGTTATTTCATCATAGGTTCTCCTGAAGAAACTTGGGAAAGCGTTAGAAGAACAATTGATTTTACAAAAGAATTGAATCCAGATTTTGTCCTATTTTCAATTTTAACACCATTTCCAGGAACGAAAATTTTTGAATGGTTAAAGCAAAAGAAAATGATAAAGGAAGATGAATATGTTATAAGAAACGTCATTCAAATGGGTGAACTAACACCAGACGAACTCAGAAAAGCTTTGAGCATAGCATACAAAGAATTTTATTTCAGACCAAAAATGATTTTCAACCACCTTACTTACATTAACAACTTTTTTATTTTAAAATCCTATACGCGTTTGGGGATAAGCCTTTTAAGAAAATACATAATTGATTAGTATGAAAATATTATTCGTAATACCAAAAGCACCGGTTTGGGAAAAAACACATACCATACCTTTGGGTATGGCATATCTAGCAGCAATGCTAGAAAGAGAAAACAAATACGATTTGAAAATTATTGATTTGAACTTTGACGATGAGAGAAACTTTAACAGACTAGTTAAAAAATTTGATTGTGTTAATTTTACTACCTTTACAACAAATATTCAAGAAATATTTAGACTTTGCAAGAAGG
>JAEOTG010000081.1 GCA_016839985.1 Candidatus Heimdallarchaeota archaeon
AACAAACCTTTCTAATGTAATTTTTCCAGAAGCAACACCTTTCGAATATAACATTGGCAGCATAACTTGAAGTTCATTTATCCCTGGAACCAATTTACTAATATTGAGCTCGGGATTCAATTTTTGTTCTCTAGTATGAGGAGCATGATCAGTGGCAATTGTATTGATTGAACCTTTTTTCACTCCTTCCCAGAGTGCTTCTACATCCGATTTTTCTCTTAGTGGTGGTTGAACAACATAAAGTGCTCCTTCTGGTTCAAGATATTTTTCTCGAGTTAAGTAGAGGAAAATTGGTCTTCCTTCAACAAATACTGGAATATTTTTAGCTTGAGCGTTTTCACAAATTTCGAGAGCTTGCTTTGAAGAAAGATGAACAATATAAATTGGTGCTCCTGTTGATTTGGAAATATCAATCGCTTTTTGTGTAGCAACAGATTCTGATTTCACAGGTCTACTATCTGCATAGTACTTTAGTGACTCCTTCCCATCTTTAATCATTTTTTCACGCGTTTTTCGAAGTATTTCATTATCCTCACAGTGTATCATAGAAAGCATTTTATTTTCCTTTGCAGCTTGAATTGCTTTTATGTACAGTTCCTCTTTAGTATCATAATCATCGGTAACCATGAAAATTTTAATAGTATTGCAACCCTTTTCCATCAATTTGGGTATATCTAGAATTGTTTCATCTGTTGGAGAGAATATAACTGGGTGTATAAAGAAGTCAGCAATTGCATGTTTAGTAATTGATTTTGTTTCCCTTTCAATAGTTCCTAGTGGGATTTCATTTCTATCAGGTACTGAAATACAACCAAGAGTAGTTATTCCTCCAGCAATTGCTGCTTTTGATCCACTCTCAAAATCATCAGACCATCGGAATTCCTCAGAAACATAATCGGGGAGTGAAAGGTGAACATGTGGATCTATCCCTCCTGGCAAAATCACTAAATTATCTGCATTAATCTCATTTACTGATTTAGAAGTAACTTCTAATTCTAATCCAATCTCATTGATTTTTTCATCAATGATTCGAATATCTGCTTTGATCCGTCCAGTTTCAGTAAATATCTCCCCATCACGGATGATTATTTCACTCATATAAATCCACTAATTTCATAATAGGATTTAGACTATTAAACAAATTCCCCTATTATCCTGCAAAAAATTTCGGAATCTCCAAATATAAAAGATCAACCATCACATGAATAATAAATAGAAAAACTAGTATTTTTGTAAGAAGTTTCTTAACCTCTCTCTGAAAGTTTCCTTTCTTATTATATCATTTGCATTTTCTATAGGTTTACTTCGTTTTATCTCTTTTTCTTTCTCTTTTGAATGAGTTCGATAATAGATTTTGAATACTATAAAAATAATTACTGCAAGGAAAAAGGGAAGGACGATTAAGAATATGACCCATCCGTTCATTTCAACGAAGTTTTTGTTTCCAAAGATATAAGCTTTAGGATTCAGATGTACAACTGTTAATTTCTTTATACTACTAGAAGTAAGTTATTATTTAATACCTAATTTTTTCCTTTCTTCTTCTGTATCTTCATAAATTCTCCATTCTGCAACTAGATTATCTCTTATCTTAGCTGTCCAGATTGCTGAACCATCTAATGGTTCATGAGAACAAACAGAATAACCTAACAAAATAACGAAATTATCTTGGTTTTCTACTCTTGTAAAGATGTTTCGATAGTCCGGAAATTCCGAGAAAAATTCTTCCCAGCATTTAAGCATGAATTCTCTTCCATCATGTACCTTACCAGGTATATCAATGAAAATGTGATCTTCTGTCATTAATTTTTCGCAACCCTTTACACTTCGAGCATTAATCTGCTCATTATAAAGAAGAGCAATAATTTTTGGATCTCTTTCACTCATACTATAATTAGTACACGTTTTTGCTAAAATGTTTTTTGTATTTTGAAGTGTTTACAATGACAAAACTTCTTTTCATTTCATTTATAAATACGTAGTTCTCTTAATACATAGAATGGATTTAGTTATTGAATGTAAAAATTTAACAAAAAAATTTGAAAACTTTACAGCTGTGAGAAAGGTTTCCTTTTCTGTTGAAAAGGGAGAATTGTTCACTCTTTTAGGACCTAATGGAGCAGGTAAAACAACGATAGTTAAACTCCTTACTGGACAATTAAGAGCGACATCTGGTAGTGCTAAAGTTCTTGATGTTAATATTAACGATATTCTCAAAAGTGACAAAAAATATCTGCTAAGCTATGTTCCTCAAGAACAATTAATTTGGGAGGATTTGACGGTACTTGAAAATATTACATTAATGGGAAAGCTATATGGATTGAAAAAACAGGAATTAGATAAAAAAATACCAAAATTAATCTCAGATTTTGGCTTAGCTGGGCATGAGAAAAAACGAGCGGAAAAACTTTCTGGTGGAATGAAAAGAAAACTTAGTATAGCTATGGCTTTGATGAACGATCCCTTGCTTTTATTTCTCGATGAGCCTACTACAGGCCTTGATGTTCATGCTCGAACTCTACTCATGGAAGACTTAAAACGACTCAAAGCTGCAGGTACAACAATTGTACTTACTACTCATCTAATGGAAGAAGCTGAAGCACTTTCATCTCGTGTTTTAATCCTCAGTCAAGGAAAAATAGTATCAATAGGTTCTATTGAAGATTTAATAGCTGAACATGTGGGAGAGAAAGTACTACAAGTTGGTTTAACAAAAGATTCTGATGAATTTGAGGTTTATCTAAAGACAAAGCGTAAAACAGATTCTGATTTAGATTATGTAAGAATCAAGGATACATTCTTTATTAAAAGTGGTATTCTGACAGAGCTTATGGATGATATTATGAAAAATGAATCGTTAATGGAAGACATTATGGAGATTAATATAAAACGTGGAGGATTGAAAGAGACTTTTCTCTTCATGACAAGAGAGCTTTATGATGATGTGGTTCTAAGTAGTGAAGAAACTCCAGAAACTATTAAGGAGGGTGAGGGAGAATGATAGTTATAGATTTAGCATTTACTAGAATAAAACAAGTTCTCAGATCTAAGGAATTCTATTTTTATGTAATAGGTCTTCCTCTTTTCTTTCTAATTTTATTAGGATTTCTTAGCAAAGGATGGGCTCCAACAACTCAAACCATTGATATTGGTTACTATACTTCAGATTTTCCTATAATAGATCCAATAACAGGTGAATCTCTCAATATGGAAGAAGAATTCTTTAAATTACTTGTGGCTCATGAAACTGATGTAGATCTCAAAACATTTTCAATTTCAAATCATACAGATTTAGAAATTATGGATAAAAATATACAAGATCTAATTATCCAAGGAGGTATAGAAATACCTGGAGATTTTTCTCTTCAAGCTAGCAATGTTACAAGATTTTATTCAGCTTTGATGATTACTCAACTACTTATTGAATCATTTGATTTATATCCAGCTGAATTTTCTGGTATAAATGCGTCTTTAGCAGATATAGCTCCTTATATTGAAAGTTCTGCTGAATTGGTTGTTAAATTCCATGGTGATGTTACATTACAGACAGCTATGCAAGCTTACACAAGTACTTGGCAAATATTAAGTGAATTTCTTGTTGATTATACCATTGTTCATGCTAATTCAATTTGGTCGGAACTCAAATCAACTCATGGTTTGACTTTCGATTTGAACATAACTAGTCAATCATCTGATAGTACAATTACAACTGAAGTTCAGCTTATCAGTGCAGGGACTGGGGATGTAATTGAGGATTTTCAAGGTGAATTCTTTTCACGATTACTTCCAGGACAGATAATTCAAATGATAATAATGTCTTCAATTAGTGCAATTTGGGTCTTAGATCAAGAAATCAGATCTGGTTTATTAAAGAGAATGAAGCTCACAAAACTTACTTCAATACAATATTTTGGTAGTGTTCTTTTAGCTTGGTCAATAATTGCTCTTTTACAAGGAATTTTCATTCTAATACTTTCAGCAATTTTAGGTTTCTTTAGTTTTGCAATAAATCCACTTGCTTGGTTAATGATGTTAGTAGCAATGGTGATGCTTGGACTAATTGCTGCAACACTAGCTCTGCTACTTGGGTCTTTTATGGAGGGTAGAGTGGCAACTCCAATACTAGTACTTTTTGGAAGTACAATCCAAATGTTTGTTGCGGAATATTATATAGAAGTTCAAACAGCTTTTACATTTGCAGGAAAGAATTTCAGTGTATTGGATTTTATTTTCTTGAGACCTGCTTTCCTTATTATGAAAAATAGTATGGGACTTGAATCAGCAGCTGATGTAACATATATGCTCTTTGATTTACTTGTGTTGTTCTTGTGGTTTGTCCTATTCTTTGCAATAGGAGCTACATTGTTTAACAAATTCAAACTAAGGTATGCAGAAAAAGAATAAGTAATTCCTACTTCTTTTCCTTTTTTTCCAAAAGTTTCTTCAAAACTTTGCTACTTACTATACCACCATGAGAAAGATGAAGTGTTTTGGCACCTTCTTCCAAAATACGTTTCCAGCTTTTCTTGACTTCATCTAAATTCTCAGCAATTATTGGTAATCCTGCTTTAAAATTCATAGGAAATCCCATAGCAATATCTCCAATAAACGCATTACCTTGTTCATCAATTAAAGAAATTGATCCCTTTGTATGTCCTGGTGTGTGAATTATCTTAGCTTTTATTCCAAAATCTTGAAGAGAATAATTATCTTCAACAACAATATCGGGTTCTACTGCATCATATCGATGGGATTTTTCAGGCATAAAGGAGGAAATCTTTTCATAGAATTTTGATATAGGTTTAGCAGGATGACTCTTACCTTTTATCAAAAATTCTTTTTCTTCTTGATGAACTAGAACTTTAGCATGTGTGATTTCTTGAATAGATTTTAGACTTCCTACGTGGTCTCCATGAACATGTGTAATAACTATCAATTTTATCTCCATAGGATTGATTCTATTCTTTTTCAAGAATCGAAGTAGCTTCTTCTCTTTCTTCTTTAATCCTGCATCAACTAGAATGTAACCTTTCTCACCTTCGATTAAAAAGCTACTTGCAACACCTAATCTTATTTTCATTATTTCTTTCATACTTCTCATCGTTTTAGTTAACAATATCTTTTATTACTTTCTTATTCTTAATTATTCCCCAACCACAAAATTCCATTCTTCTCCATCTCTCGAAATATTCTTCTTTCTTTACATCAAGCAGATATCCAAAGTATAATGATAAAATTATACCATGACTTACAACAAGAATTTTCATATTTGTATACTTTTTATCTATCAGGTCTGTAGCTCTTTTTATTCGATTTAATGCACTTCCTGCTGTTTCCCATTTTTTAATCTCTGAACAACCTTCCTCAAAAATCAGTCTAACTTGTTTCTCATATTCACTCTTACCAGCAATATATCCTCCTTCCCTTCTCAACTCATTAAAATCAGAATAAGTGATTATCTTTTTTTCTAATCTTTCTGCTATAAAAGCTGCTGTTTGAATTGCTTTTTTTTCTTCTGATGAAATAATTATATCTATATCATCAAAAATTCCTGAACTTGTAATTTTAGACATTTTTTCCTTTCCATTATTTGATATCTCCCAATTATCAACTGGAGTATTTTGATCAATTATAGTTTTAGCATGTCTTAGGAAAGAGATGGAATTGTTCATTATCTAAGAATAAGGTAGATAGAAAAATAAGAATTGTGGAATAAAATACCTGTTTTTACAAAACTATATCTCTTAAAACCTCATTATCTTTAACTTTCCCCCAAGCACAACTTTTCAAATCTTTCCATCTTGGGAAGAGTTTACCTTGATTTTCTTTTAGTAAATAATTAAAGTAAAGAGTTAAAACAATGCCATGACTGACAATCAGAATAGTATTATGTTTATATTCTTGTTCAATTCTTTCCATAGCTAGCTGAAATCTTCTTAGAGCTTGATTTGCGGGCTCCCAATCTGAAACACTTTCAGAATAATTATCGAATACATTTTTGACTTGTTCAATGTATTCTTCAGGGTCTTCAATCAAAGTAGTACCTTTATCTATTTCATTTAATCCAGGATTTGTTAGTATTTCTTTATCAAGCCTCTCTGCAAGAAAGAATGCTGTTTGAATGCATTTTTTTTGCGATGAGGTAATGATTTTTTCTACGTTATCAAAAATGCCAGTTATTGCAACTTCTTCGATAAATTTGATGCCATCTTCAGATAAAACCCAGTTTTCAGAGTGTGCATCAGTGTCCTTTCTTACCTTTGCGTGACGCAGGAAAATGTATGTATTATGCATAAAATCAAGGGTAGTAAAAACCTTGAAGTTATAATCTTTTCGGATAACAATTGAAAAAATCTATTAGATTAAAGAAAAAATTTGGAAAAAGAGAAAAAAGGAATAGTTTATTCGTATAGTTGTACTAAACGGTCTCTTACTAAGTCGCTTCTATATTCTGGCAGTAGTATAGGTGCATATCGTTTTTCTTTCAGACCAGTTGCTTCTAGCTCTTTTGAAGACTTTCTAACATGATCTAGAGATAGTTTTCCTATCTTTACTTTCTTATATTCCTTTGCAGCTGTAATACCAGCTCTTCGTCCAAAAACATTTATCTCAAGAAGAGAGTTACCCATCAAACGATTTTTACCATGAACACCTCCAGAAACTTCTCCAGAGATTAATAATCCTTGAATGGAAGAATGACACCATTCATCATGTAGAACTCCTCCATTTTGATAGTGAAGTGTTGGATAAACAAGAATGGGATCTACTGTCAAATCTATGCCAAATCTCTGGAACATTCTATCCATAGCTGATAAATTTTTCTTGATGGTTCCTTTTCCTCTGATTTCTTCAATTAGAGGTGAATCTAACCAAACTCCGCGCATTCCTGTTGGAGTTTCAATAAAGTTTTCTGTATCAGTACAGCATTTGATAATCGCAGAAGCTTCAACATCACGTGGTTCAAGAGGATAACATACTTGTTCACCATTTTGACCTAATACTTGTGCTCCTAAACCTCTTACTTTTTCTGTTATTAAAAGTCCTACAATTTGTTCTGGGTAAGCTGCTCCTGTTGGATGAAATTGTGTAGATTCAAGGTTTCTTAATTTTGTTCCAGCTCTATAAGCCATTAACACTCCATCCATTGTAGCACCATAATGGTTTGTTGTTGGAAATCCTGCAACATGCAATCTTCCAAAACCTCCAGTTGCCATTATAGTAGTCTTAGCTCTAACTACGAAATATTGTTTTGTTTCCATGTGATATAAAACTGCTCCACCTATTCTTCCTGTTTCATCAGTAAGTAGTTCAACTGCTGGAGTAAATTCAAGTAAAGGAATGTTAAGATCTCGAAATTCATCTCTTACAACTCTGAAAATTTCTAATCCTGTATAATCTTTTGAACTATGCATTCTAAAACGAGAAGTTCCTCCTCCTGAGAGTACCATGAAATTCCCATTTTCATCTAAATCATACATCACACCTAAATCCTTATGCCATTTGATTACTGAAGGGGCATCGTTTACAAGAGCTTTGGCTAATTCAGGAATATTATCAAAATGACCACCTCCAACTGCGTCAAGATAATGTATAAGCGGTGAATCTTCTGGTCTATCTGCTGCTTGGATTCCTCCTTGAGCCATAACTGTGTTTGCATCTCCATGCCTTAGCTTGGAACTAACCAGAATTTCATCAACAGGTACACCAGAGTAATGAGCCCACAGACCAGCAGCTGTTCCAGCACCACCTGCTCCGATTATTAATACTCCAACATCATAATCAATCTTTGAAAGATCTATATAATCAGGATTAATTGCAGGATAGGATTCAAGAATATCTGCAACCTCTACAGGTACTATGTCTCCTTTGTTTACTCCATAAGAAAGCGCTCTTTTCACTTCTGCTCTATAATCTGGATGATAATTCTTTAAAACATCATCACGTTCTTGCATTGTCATGTGAGGTATAACTTCATCAATACGCTTGCTTCTTGTCTTGTTAACATTTTCTATAGATTTTCTCATTTCTTCAGTATAACCATCTATTAACTTCATTTTTTTCACCTCTTAGCTAGACTCCATATCTCTTTTCTTGTATCTCTCTTCTATCTTTTCTTTAGAGAGAGCCATTATTTCTTTGAAACCTTCTTCGTATTTCCCTTCTTCAATTTCTTTGATTCTTTCGTCTAAGTAATTTGGTGTTTCCATTATGTATTTTCCATAAAGACGTCTGGCTAGTTGAGCAACATGATATTGAGGGATTTCTGCTGGACATCGGATTGCACATAGACCACAAGATACACAATCAAAGCTTTCTTCTGCAGCTCTATCTATTTGTCCTTGAAGACTAAATTGAACATAATCCATTACTTTTATGTCTTGAGGACAAACTTTGCTACAAGCATTACAACTTAGACATCTTGCAACTTCTGGGAAAAATCGAAGAATAGCATTCGCTGAAGGTGTAAGTGAATTAACATCATACGCTGGTTTATCTGCGGGAACAAAGGGAAGTTGAGCTAGAACCATTCCTTCTTCTACCATAGTTTGACAAGCTAAAGCTGTATAGATGCGAAAATCACCTTCTTTTCTATATATAGTTGAGCAAGCTCCACAAAAACCTGCTCTACACCCAGACCCTCTAGTAAATTTGTATCCAACATGTTCCATTGCTTTCATTATAGTTAAAGTAGGAGGAACATCATATGCTTGCCCCATTATGTATATTTTAATTGTGGGGATTGCTTCTTTCTTTGTATTTTCTGATTTTGTTTTTGACATTTTATAACCTCTACTTGAATTCTAATTCTTTTAACAAAATTCGAGGATCAATTTTATGATCTTCAAAATGATTTATTTCAACAGGCTCACCCATTGCTAGAGCCATGAGTTGACTAAAATAAAAAATAGGTATAGCGTCTTTTTTACCTGTTTTTTCCATTAACATCTTTTGTTGTTGATCTAGATTGTAAGCACATAAGGGGCATGCTACTGCTAAAGCATTAGCTCCTCGAGCTGTTGCTGAATCAATAATTTTCTGAACTTGTCTTGTCACAATATCTTCATCACTAACTATATGATAAGATCCACAACAATATTTGAATAATGGAGAAAATATAGCTTCAGCCCCTAAACTTTCTATCAAATTTTCTAGTACTGAAGGCATTTCTTCATCATCTATCTTCGCTACTTTTGGATGTAATAACATACAACCATAATATGGGGTGATTTTAAAACCTTTCAACGGTTTGACTACCTTACTAGCAATTTTAGCGTATCCTATATTGTCTCTTAAAATCTCTAGAAAATGTTTTACTTCCATATCACTAGAATACGTTTCTTCATCATCTTCTAGTTGGTAGTTAATTACATCCAATTTTTCAGGATTTTCCCGTACTTCACTATTTACTATTTTTAGTGTACTATTACACATCGAACATAGCGTTACTATATCCTGAGATGAATTTTCTAGTCCTTCAACGTGTTTTCTTGATCGAGCAAGCACTCTCACAGGAGCTATTCTTTTCATTAAATTATCAGTAGTCATAGTGTGTACTGTGCCACAACAATTCCAATTAGGGATTTCAACAAGTTCAGCTTCTAGCTTTTTACTCACTGCTATTGCTGATTTTTCAAATCCCTTAGCATTTGTTTTTAGATTGCATCCTGGAAAGTATGAATAGTTAACCATTTTGTTTTTCACCCTGTCATCTTCCTGAAACTCCCAACTAATGCGATATTAGGGAGTTTTTCCAAAACATCTTTAGGGATATTTGCAATTTTAACTTTTTCTGGTTCCTCTCTCAATATATACTCACGTACAGCTTCCATTAATGCAGCAACATCAATTTCTCGAGGACATCTTGTAGTGCAAGTTAAACAACTAGCACAGATCCAATGAGTATTTGCTTGTAATACTTTTTCTTTTTGACCCATTTGTATATGGTTGATCAACTGATTGACAGTTAAATCCATTTTATTACTGAATGCACAACCTGCTGAACACTTTCCACACTGGTAACAACTATATATGTTCTGACCGGAAATTTCCTCAATCTTTTCAATAAATTCTTTTTCTTCCTGTCCGAATTTGATATACTCATACGACATTTGTTTCTATTTCCTCCTCTATTTCTTGGAGTATATATTTGTAAACTTCATCTACAATTTCATCAAACTTAGTTTGAATCACTGGAGTAAGCTCATCACTGAACTCCAACACGTTAATAATTTCGATTCCAAGGATTGCAATATCCTTTGGAATATCGTTATACATTTGATTGCAAAATTCTAAAGCAGTAAAGAAGTCCATATTGTGGTAATCCGAAATGTGCAAAGCACTTGCAAAATCATCTGATTGAAGGTGTACAACCGTTCCCTTTGCATATTTGCCAGTTTGTATAGAATCAACTAAGATTATTTTTTCATATCCTCTGAAAATTTCTACTAGACCTATCCCTGCTAAAGATACATCTTCTATTATTTCTACAAATTCTGGTAAGGAGTAAGTATCTCTAATATACTCTACTACTTTGATGCCTATCGCATCATCACCAACTATAGGATTACCCAAACCAATTAATCCAATTTTCATAATCTTTTCCTTACCATTTTTATCCTTCACTAAGTGCTTGAATCAGATTCAAGATCTGATTATCTGTATAACCAAGGTGATTAATAGCACCATTCAAACATGCAGCTGCACAAGAACCACATCCTTTACAGACTGCTTCATTCACACTGGCTACTTCATATGAATGTCCATATCTATCAATTACTTTCAATTCAATAGCTCCATATGGACAAGATTCAACACAGAAACCACAACCTCTGCATAAGAATTCATCTACTTGAGCGATTGTTGCTTCAACTTCAAGCTCTTTTTGAGCTAATATATTACATGCTTTTACTGCAGCTCTTCCAGCCTGAGATACTGTGTCTGGTATATCTCTTGGACCAGAAGCTGTTCCTGCAACAAAAACTCCAGTAATAGCAGTTTCAACTGGTTTTAATTTTGGATGAGCTTCCCTAACAAAACCTATAATATCAGTTGAAAGTTTGAGTATTTTGGAAATTTCTTTTGTCCCCTCACTAGGTACCATACCTGTAGCTAATACAACTAAATCAGCATGTAATTCAACAGTTTCAGCAGTTATAGTATTTACTCCTCTAACTAGAACTTTGTCAACATCTTGAATAAGTTCTGAAACCTTTCCTCTAATGAATATAACATTCTCTTCTTCTGCAGCTCTTTGATAAAATTCTTCGTAATCCTTACCTCCAGTTCTAATGTCGATGTAAAAATTAATTGCAAGAGCATCAGGAACCAATTGTTTGAACATTAATGCATGCTTAGTTGAATACATACAACATATCTTTGAGCAGTGAGGAAGATGTTTTGCAGGATCACGAGAGCCTGCGCAATGAATGAAAACTATGGTTTTAGGTTTTTTTCCATCTGAAGGACGTCTGATAACTCCTTCTGTTGGTCCACCTGCTGAAATTAATCTTTCAAATTCTAATCCTGAAATGACATCATGAATTGACCCATAACCATATTCACCTAGGTTCTCAATTGGATAAGTATCAAAACCAGTAGCAACAACGATGGCACCAAATTCCTCTTCTATTATTTCTGGTTGCATGTCAAAGTCAATAGCTTCTGGTTCACAAACATCTTTACATTTGGAACATACGAGAGGTTCAATGCCTAAACAAGTTTGTGGATCAATGATATAAGATGCT
>JAEOTG010000006.1 GCA_016839985.1 Candidatus Heimdallarchaeota archaeon
ACAAAGCTAAATCCTCAGAAACTGATATAATTGGAATAAACAACCGAAATTTGAGATCAATGAAAGTAGACATAAATAACACTGCCAAAATTTTAGATAACGTTAATATAGATAGACCAATAATAAGTGAAAGTGGAATCAACAATAGAAAAGATATTCTTCTGATGAAAAATATTGGTGTGTCAGGAGTTTTAGTTGGAACTTCTATTCTAAAATCTACAAACATACCTAAAAAAATTCAGGAACTTAGTGTGAGTTAAAATGGTTAAAATAAAGATTTGTGGGGTGACAAACCTAGGAGATGCTTTTCTTACTCATAAGTATGGAGCAGATTTTATGGGAATGATTTTAGTGCCAAAAACATCTAGAAGCATAACAAAAAAACAAGCAAAAAAGATAGTATCTATCGCTCCAAAATCAATAACATCTGTTGCTGTTACAATACCTAAAAACATTGAAGAAATTAATGAAATCGAAAAGGTAGTAAATCCTGATATTATACAAGTTCACTCTGATATTGACCTGTCCTATTTAGAACATGAATGTAAGATAATTCAAACAGTTCATGTTTCATCTGATGCAGTAGAAATTGCTAAAAAAATTGAACCATATATTGATTTTATTCTATTGGACACTAAAACAAGATTACCAGGTGGTGCAGGAATTCTTAACGATTTAAATAAATGTTCTGAAGTTGTGAAAGCTGTTGACAAGCCTGTAATATTAGCAGGTGGATTAAGGATAAGAAATGTTGTTGAAGCTATAGAATTAGTTAAACCATTTGCAGTCGATGTTAGTTCAGGTGTAGAATTATATCCTGGTAAGAAAGATCCACAAAAAATCAAAGACTTTATAAGAAAGGTGAGGGCATGGACAAATTAAGCTCATTGCCAAATAAAAAAGGAAAATTTGGTAGATTTGGAGGTACATATGTACCTGAAACATTAATGAAAGCAATTATAGAATTGAAACAAGCTTATGAAAAATATAAAAATGATAAAAAATTCATTGAAGAATTTCAGTATTATCTAAAAGAATTTGGTGGTAGATCAACACCATTATATTTTGCCAAAAATTTGACTAAAAAATTAGGAGGAGCAAAAATCTATCTTAAACGGGAAGATTTGTTGCATAGTGGGGCTCATAAATTAAACAATACTATGGGTCAAGCTTTGTTAGCTAAAAAAATGGGAAAACCACGGATTATAGCTGAGACAGGTGCAGGCCAACATGGAGTGGCAACAGCAATCGCTGGTGCATCATTGGGTTTAGAAACCGAAGTATACATGGGTACTGTTGATATAGAAAGACAAAAAATGAATGTTCAAAGAATGAAATTACTCGGTTCTAAAGTAGTACCTGTTGAATCAGGATCAAAGACATTAAAAGATGCGATCAATGAAGCTTTGAGAGATTGGGTAACAAATGTTCAAACAACTCATTATTTGATTGGATCTGTAGTAGGACCACACCCTTATCCAATGATGGTTAGAGACTTTCAAAGTGTTATTGGTAAAGAAACAAAAAAACAAATTCTTGATAAAGAAGGAAAGTTACCAAATGCACTTGTTGCATGTGTTGGTGGTGGTAGTAATTCAATGGGAATGTTTTACCCATTTGTAGATGATAAAGATGTCAAACTCCTTGGAGTTGAAGCGGCTGGTAGTGGTATTGAAACAGGAAAACATGCAGCTACTATAGTTGCTGGTTCAGAAGGTATTTTGCACGGATCACAATCATATATTCTTCAAGATTTTGTTGGACAAATCAAGATTACTCATAGTATTTCAGCAGGATTAGATTATTCTGGAGTCGGACCTGAACACGCTAATTATTATGACATTAAAAGAGCAGAATATTATCCAATAACTGATGATGAAGCAGTTGATGCTTTTATTAAACTATCACAAACTGAAGGAATAATTCCTGCATTAGAATCTTCTCATGCTTTGGCTCATACATTAAAAATTGCGAAAGATTTTGATAAGGACGATATTATTGTTGTTTGTTTATCTGGCAGGGGAGACAAGGATGTTGATGTTGTCATTGATTATCTCAATAAGAAAGGGAGGAAAATCAAATGAACAGGATTGAAAAGAAATTTAATGAATTGAAAGAACGTGAAGAAGGAGCTTTAATTTCTTTTATTACAGCTGGTGATCCAAATCCTGAAATGACTAAAGATTATGTTAAAGGTTTGATTAACGGAGGATCAGATATAATAGAATTAGGTGTTCCATTTTCAGATCCTGTAGCTGATGGTCCAACAATTCAAGCAGCTGATGAAAGAGCTTTGAAAGCTGGTACAACTCCTGACAAAGTTTTTGAGATTGTTAAGGATGTAAGAAATGATTATGATGGTCCCATTGTTTTGTTAACATATTATAATTTGCTATTCAAACCTGGTGTGGAGAATTTTGTAAAGAAAGCCAAGAATGTAGGTGTAGACGGTATTTTAGTTGCAGATATTCCTGTTGAAGAAAGTGAACTCTTTTACAATTCATGTAAAAAAAATGAAATAGATACAATTTTCTTAGCCACACCTAGCACATCAGTCCCAAGGTTAAATAATATTATTGAAAAAACTTCAGGATTTCTTTATCTTGTATCATTATTTGGTGTTACTGGAGCTAGAGAAAAGGTACAAGAAATGACAATTGAAAATGTAAAAAAATTCAAACCTTTTACAAAAAACAAAATCCCATTGTGTGTTGGATTTGGCATTTCAAAATCTGAACATGTAAAATCTATTTTAAATGTTGGAGCTGATGGTGTTATTGTCGGTAGTGCTTATGTAAAAGAGATTGAAAATAATCTTGGTGATAAGGACAAAATTATTAAGATATTAGAAGAAAAATCAAAAATGTTTAAGTCTGGAACAAAAATATAAAGTTTATAAGTCTATGTAAAGAAAAAAAGTTATAAGTGCTGTATATGAGTATAACCAAATCAGTTTCAAAATTTGTATTTTGGTTTTTCTTTAGCTATAGCTATTAACTATAGCTCATTGGTTATAACTCAATTTCATTTCTGAGGTGAATTTTTTGATTAAGAGAGGATTCTATTCTCATTGTTGTTTCATGTTTAAAATTTTAAGAGGTGTTGATGATGGAAATAATAAATTTCAATAACAGATACTGGGACCATGTAAAACTTGCCAGTAAAGAGTATAAAGAAAAAACAGTGGTAGACGTAAGAGGAGTCAAAATAGGAGGAGATAAGCCAATAGTTATCGCAGGTAACTGTTCGGTAGAAAGTAGAGTAATTACTAAAATTACTGCTAAAACTGTCAAAGAAAATAGTGGACATATATTAAGAGGTGGAGTATTCAAAAGTAGAACTTCTCCTAGATCTAGCAAAAATCAAAATAAAGAAAAATTAATATTACTCAAAGAAATCGGAAATGAATTCAACTTACCAATAATTACAGAAGTAACACAAGTTAATCAGATAGATTTTGTAAAAAAGTATGCAGATATTATACAAATTGGAACAAGAAGTATGAGAAATACTGAATTGTTGAAAGAAGTAAGTAAAACAAAAAAACCAATTTTACTCAAAAGAGGTTTTGATGCAACCATTGAAGAATGGTTACTGTCAGCTGAAGCAATAATGTTAGAAGGAAATGAAAAAATAATTTTATGTGAAAGAGGAATTAGAACTTATGAACCAAGTACAAGAAATACATTAGATATATCAGCAATTCCTATGATTAAACAAATCAGTCATTTACCGATAATAATCGATCCTAGTCATGCAACTGGTAGAAGAAACCTAGTCAGTCCTTTAGCTAAGGCTGGAATTGTAGCAGGAGCTGATGGAATAATGGTAGAAATTCACCCAGAACCAGAAAAATCAATCACAGATGGTTTTCAATCATTAGATTTTAATGATTTTATCAGCTTAATGAATGATATAAAGACATTGACGAAAAGATAATTTGGAGGGAGTGTAGTGAAACCTAAAGTATGTGTTTCGTTAGTAGAGAAAAGAATTGAAGATGTCGTTGAGAGTGCTAAAGAAGCAAAAAGACAAGGTGCAGATTTAGTAGAATTAAGATTAGATTTTTTGCTAGACTTAACTATCGAAAGAGTGAAGAAAGTTACAGAACTTGTTAAAGAATTGGGTTTACCTACAATACTAACCATTAGAAAAGAAGGTTTTGGTGGCCATTTTCCTAAATTAAGAGAAAAGGATCAAATAGAATTACTTTTAGCTGGAGCACCGAATGTTGACTTTATTGATATAGAACTTGAAACAGAATTTGAAAATCTAAAAAATTTTATTCAGAAAATCAAGAAACAAAAAGTTGAATTAATCATTTCATCTCATGATTTTGAAAAAACTCCACAATTAGAAAAGGTTTTGGCAATATTAAAAAAACAAAAAGAATTAGGAGCTGATATTTGTAAATTTATTTCAAAAGCAAATACGCCTTCTGATAATCTTGTCATGATTGATGCTAATAAAATATTTGATGGAAGAAAAATTGTATTCTGTATGGGAGAATTAGGTATACTATCCAGAACTCTATCACCAATTTTTGGTTCAGAATTAACTTTTGCAT
>JAEOTG010000082.1 GCA_016839985.1 Candidatus Heimdallarchaeota archaeon
CCAGGATTTATCCCTATCTGGTATTGAAATGGATGAACACACATATTACCTGAACGCATAAGAATCTTGTAATTAGGAATCATTTCATTAAAATATTCATTTATATCTAGGTGATTTACAGCATCTGATTTTGGTCGGAATGACACCAACGCAGCTCTTTGTTTGTAGTCTAAAGGTCCCAATACTTCAAATTTTTCGAGTTCAAGTATTCCTTCTAGTAGTTTGCGAGAAAATGTTTGTTCTCGATTGTGTACATTTTCCATACCTATTTCTTGGAGATAATCTACAGCTGCTCCAGCACCAAGCATCCCACCATAGTTTTGTAATCCAGCCTCAAATTTGTGAGGAGGAGGAAGATATTTTGGAACTATTTCTTCGTCTTCATAGACTACGTCTTCTATTACATCCCCACCTACCATGTACATATCTAACTGCTCTAGTAAGTCATATTTACCATACAAAACACCGATACCGGTAGGACCACATGCTTTGTGAACGCTTAGAACACAGAAGTCAACATCAATATCTCTTACATCTAATTTTTGATGTGGTGCAAATTGTGCTTCATCAGATACTACAAGAGCATCGTGTTCATGAGCAATTTTAACTACTTCTTCCAGAGGAGCTACTGTTCCTGTTAGATTTGAAGCATGAACAAAAGAGACTATTTTGGTTTTATCGTCAATTTTGTCTTCAAAATCAGCAGGATCTAATGTACCATCTTCTTTAGCTTCTACTAACCTAAGTTCACTTCCTGTTTCTTTGCATCTTTTATAGAATGGAAGCATCCCACTATGGTGTTCTAATGTTGTAGTAACAACATTTTCATCTTTGTTTAAAGGAATGGTTGCAGCAATTAAGTTCAATCCCTCAGTAGCATTTCTAGTCCATATTATTTCATTTGAGCTTTCAGCATTAATGAAAGAAGCCATTTTGTTTCTTGCATTTTCTGTCAGCATACTGGTTTCAGAACCTAAACTATGTGTTGATCTTCCAGCTCCACCACATGCACCTAAGTACTTGTAGTAATATTCCATTGCTTCCCATACTTGAACAGGTTTTAATGCCATGCAAGCAGAATCAAAATAAATTAAACTTTTACTATCATAAAGTTGACCTAAAACAGGAAAATCTCTTCTTATTCTTTCCCAAACTACCATTTTACATCACGCTCATTCAATTTCTGGTTCTTTAAGTAATTTCCAAGCAAAACCAGCAGAAGTCCATTTTTTTTCTACAAAACCTTGTTCCGCTAATTCTTTCCCAGCTAGCATTACATCCCCTCCAGATGTACATCCTGCACATAATTCAGGAAATAAATCTCTCATAGCTAAAATCTCTTTTGTGGTAGCAGGATTTTGCTTTTTAAGTATCTCAATAACGCACTTAATATTACGATCTTTGAAGGTACTCATGATATCAAATAACTAATTTTTGTACGTAATTTAAATTATTCTACTAATGCACATCAAATAATAAAAGCGTATTAATTAAGAAAATCCGATAATGATTTTTGACCTTTTAATTTCAAAGGTGTGGAAGAGAACTGGATTATATTTCCAATTATTTTGTTGAGGTTGGTTACATAGTAGCTGTTATTCATTTTGGTAACTAACAATTTACCCTTTATGCCAATTGTTTCTCCTACGATTTGCATAGTTTTTTCAACTTCATTAAAGATGGGATTAACTGAGAGTGCGGGTATGTTACCATAATAGGATGATAAATCTGATTCATTGAGTAATAAATCTGATTCATTTGATTCATATGATGATTTTTCAAGTAATTCTTTTACTTGTTCTATTATTTCTCTAAATCTTGGTAAAGACCTTGTTAGGTCATAATTCAATGTTTTCGCTTTTTGTGTTTTCCTTATTGTTTGGGAAATATTCAATTTGGAAGACACCAATTTTTCAAGCTCTCGAGCTTCAAATCCATTCTTTGCACGAAAGACTTCTATGGCTTTATCAGCTCCTTGATTCACCCATCTTTTTAAAGGATTAAAGGACACTCCAACTTTAATATTGTTTGCAATTAAAGCGAGATAAACAGTGCAAGGATGTGTTTTACAATATTCATAGGCAGCAGGATTTTGTGAACAATTACCAAAAGGTTTTGATGCATCACAAAAAAGGAAACATTTCTCAAAATCTGTTTGTTCACAATTATAACATCTTACATATTGATTTTCTACACTATTTGAACAGAGATAATACTCCTGTTTGTTGATAGAATGACCTATACATACTCTTTCTTTAGAAACTTCTACGTTGAATTCTTGATTAGGGATTATAGGTTTCTTATAAACTGTTTTTGGATCTTCATCTATATTACGTAAAAAAAGGAACGAATAGGGAGGAGTATTTGGATCCCATTTAACAGCAACTAGGTGTTCTCTCAAAATAATCTCCATTATTATTTTTCAGCTAATACAAGGACGTTATCATCACCTTTATCCAATTTCTTTTGACAATCATCATAAATTGAATAAATTTTTTCTTTTAATTTATCTGATATTATTCCTTTTTGTGCTAAATCATTAATTACTCCTTCATCTTTAGCTTCAATTTCATCTTCTTTTCTAATAAGCATTAATCCTAAATCGATGTATCGAAGTTTTCCTCCATAGCATAGCTCAATTGGAGTAATTACTTTAATTATTTCACCTATGGTAGAATCATTTCTTTGTACTTTAATATGAATTGACCAACTACCTTCTTTTGCTACAACTATAGATGTATCACCTTGTTGGATTTCTTCACTTAAACCATAATGCAATCCTCGTGATGAACGAAAACTTCGTTTAACTATCAAACAATCATCTAACCAGTTTAACTGTCCAAGGATTCTTTCTTGAGGTGGAGATGTTAATTTATATTCTTCTAGATGAATTAATGCGTTTTCAGCAAAATCGTTTTCTAAAATAGTTTGTTTCAGAATTGAGGATATTTTCTCACCGTTAGCTTCTGAAGAAATTCTTTCAGCAAAGGTTGTAGTTAATTTTAGTTCTGCTGAATAAGACATAAACCAATGATGCATTGGGATTGTTGGAACTACTTCTGCCCTGATTGAAGTCAATTTATCTTTAGCATCTTTCACAAACAATGCGTGTGCTACAGTATATCCTGGTTGAAGAATACCTGGTCCATATGAAGACCCAGATATAAGTAAATCCAATTCTTCAGCTCTATGAACTAGTTGCTCTATATCTGCTTGAATAGCTTCTACTGAAGCTTTAGTTGCACTTGTTCTCATTATTAATCCGTGATCATGAGGTCTGAGTTGTTTTCCTAATGAAAATAGTTTATCCCTATCATCTTTTGGTAATTTTCTAGAAACACGAACAAAATTAGCATCTCTTTCTAATATTACTGATTGACCTGGAAAATGAATGATTGTAGAGCATACTGGAAGTTGATCCTCAAAGATATTCAATTGTTTAATTTGAACTATAACTTTTTGTCCTCTATGAAAATCAGAGCCAAATAAAATTGCATTAATTTCTTCTCCAATATCAACTACTGAAAGATTTTTTTCAGGGTTTACGTGAATAATTTTTCCATTATACACTGCATGTAATTGTACAGGATGTTTGAGAATTATGGAGTTTGGAACCTCTTTTAGAAGCAAATTGGTAATTGCTAAAACATATTCTTCATCTCCCTCTATTGAGATACCATATCCATCTAAAACATCTTGAAGTTCAACATCATATGAATCAATCTTTTCTTCAATTCCAAAGGCTTTTGATTGTTCTGGAAGAGGTTGAATAAGCACATAATTAAGATTATTTGATATCATTTTAATGAGAGCGATATCATAAATACTTCTAACTCGAAAAGTTGGAGAAACCATTATTATTCACCTTTAGGCAAAGTAGGATGATATTGAATAAAAAGTTAATGAAATCAAAGTCTCTTTAAATTACTATGCTAAAACTTGAAAAAGTGGAGCCAAGACGGGGATTTGAACCCCGGCGGCTAATGCCAGTGGTTTTCGAGACCACCACCGTACCACTTGGTTATCTTGGCTTTCAGTTAGCTTTGTACGACACAACAGTAATAAAATACTTGTAAAAAGATAGTAGAGAAGTTAAAAAATCTTCGTTTAGCAAATACGTATTTAGAGTCGTATAAATTTCATGGTTCCGCATTCAGGACATCCTTTTGTTCCACATTCTGAACAGATAATAAAAGCACACTTTGCACACTTCGATGTAGCTGTGTTTCCACATTTTGCACACTTCTTAACTAGAACTTTACTTCTCGTTTTATAAATAACATAGATTGCACCTACACTAAGTCCTAAACCTGCAATTACTGCAAATACTATAAGAAAAATTCTTCCTACAGATCTATCAGGAGAAGAATCTTTGACAATTTTGACCACTTTTGTATCATAATACTCTATTACACTTGGTTCACCATTGTTTTGAACAGTCCAAGTAATATATGGATTCACTTCTCCAAGTTTCATACCAACAAGTTCGTCTATAAAATTTTTGTTGATGTAATTTTCATTTACTGTAACTTGAAATGGTCCTTCTTCTGTATATTCGTTGGAAAATTCTCCATCAATGTAGCTAGTAAATGCAACATTAATGATATCTTCGTATTCAACTCCTAAGAGATCATCATATGCTTGTGTCGTTGAGAGTGAAGATATCAGGACCATGGTTAGAATGGTCAGAAGCACGAAATTTCGTGTACTTTTCTTCATTGAAGGTCTTGATAAACAGAAACTTAAAAGAATTTCGAAGAAGGAGAGGAAACTCAGGATTTGAATTTTAATAGAGTACGACTCTTACAGTAAGGACAACCATTTGAATAGCATCTTTCACAAAAAGACCTACCACATTTCTTACAATTTCCAACAGCAATTATTTTGCAAACAACACATTTCTTAGCTAAAAATGTGGTTCGTACTTTATAAGATAAATAACCCAAACCAACTACTGCGCCTAATCCCCCAATTACTGAAAAAGTTATGATAACACCCTTACCGATTGGTCTTTCTGGCGTCGAATCTTCCACTATTCGAAATATTATTGTATCAAAATATTCTACTTTCGTTGTAGTTCCATTTTGATAGTCTATTATCCAAGTGATATATGATTTTGTATCGCCTACTTTCAATCCTATAACAGCATCCACTAAAATCTTGTTGACCAGGTGCTCATTTACTTGAAATCTAAAAGGACCTGCTTCAGTGAATTCGCCAACAAGTTCTGAATCCTTATAAATTTCACAAGTGATATCAATGATATCATCATATTCAATTCCATGAATATCGCTATAAGCTTGTGTTGTTGTTAAAATAGAAATCGTTAGTAATATAGTAATTCCTAAAATAGGGAATTTTCGTATCGTAATATTCATTGGGGAGACTGATTTAAAGAGACTTAAAAGAATTTCGAAGAAGAAGAAAATTAGGATTTAAATCTTAATAGGGTTCTACTCTTGCAAAAGGGACATCCATTGGAATAACATTTCTCACAGAAAATTTTACTACATTTCTTACATGTTCCAATAGCTAATGCTTTACAGACCGTGCATTTTTTTCCCAAGATACGAGGATAGAGTTTATATCCGCCGTAAACCAGAAATAAAACAGCAGCAGCAACTAAAAGACCTCCTCCTACTCGTATGAAATAATAACCAAAAGAACCAGGAAGAAAGCCATTTGTAGGAAGTTCTGTGTAGTAAATATTGTTTAGCATAACAACTTTCAAATCGTTAAAATAAAGAGTAGTATTAAACAAATAACCATATGTTGGATCAGAAATTGAAAATCCTTTTTCTGGGGGGATAACAGTATCTTTTACTTCCCCTAGTTTCATATCCACTAATTCATCATATAAACCAGGAGGAGAGATAGTAGTTGTTAAAATTACTTTTTCTGGGTTATCTTCAGACTTAACCTCAATTAGTGAACCACTAGCTATCAACCTATAACTGTAACCAATCAAATCACCAGGTTCAACAACAGGTATTGCAGCTTTTGACAATCTTATTGAAGAGAAGGATAAACTCATGGTTAATAGAGCTATCAAAATTGATAAGATTATTATTGATCTTCTCATTAAGTGAGAGTCGAAATAAAACTATTAAAAATTTATCGAATTAAGAAAAAAGTTTAGACATCCTTAGACTATGGTTTACTGCTTTTTAGTATACTAAACGACATGTTTAAAAGAGATATTTTTAGAAAAGAAACGGACAAACAAAAATCGAGGGGCAGTAGTTTAGCTCGGTCGATGATCGTGGACTGTCAAACTTTTTGCTATTGGCAAAAAATGCTGAACTCCATGGACCCGGGTTCAAATCCCGGCTGCCTCGCCATCTTAAATTCTTTATTTATTTCTAGAGAGTTTTATTAAATCAGGACGTTAATAAGTAAAGTTAATTTGAACTTAAATCAACTCTTTTTTGTTCTACAGCTTTCATTAACTCTATTGCAAAAGTTACAAAAGCTTCTTCTACTTTTTCACCTGTTTTTGCAGAAGTGATGAAAAATGAATCCTTTGGAAGATTGAGTTCTTTAACCATACTTTCAATACTTTCATCAGAAACAGCAATTTGTTCCTTGAGATCGGCTTTATTTCCAATCAAGAAATATATTACTTCCTCCTCTACGCCTTCTAGACCTTTTTGCCACTCCTTTATAGATGCAAGAGTGTTACTGCGAGTTAAATCAAAAACTAAGAAACAACCTCGTGCTCCACGATAAAATTTTTCTCTGACTGATGCAAATCTTTCTTGTCCTCCAATGTCACTTATTAAGAAAAGTACTTCATCCTTTATCGGTTCTTCAGAAGAATCTGTACTTTTCTTTTCTCTTTCAACAAATAGTTGTTTACTTAGAATATCAACCCCTATTGTCATCAAATAAGATGCTTGAAATCTATTGTGAACAAATCTAGTTATAAGAGAGCTTTTACCTACACCAGGATCACCTAGTAACACGATTTTGAAGATATATTTCTTCTCTTGCACCTCTTCTGTCATGATTTTCCCCTTATTGTTCTCTTGTTTTCTTATTTATTATTAATCTTTTTCTCATTTCTGAAAGTTCTCTACTATTGGTTTTGCTTCATCATCAGATAATTGTGCTTTTGGAACAAGAGTCATTAATTGATCTTCAGGATATCTAGGTATTAAGTGAAAATGAATGTGTTCAATAACTTGTCCCGCATCTTTCCCATTACTTTGCAATATGTTTAAACCCGTAGCATTGACAGATTCCCTAAGTTTTTTTGCAATTATAGGGAGTTTCTTCAGAAAAGACATTTTATTCTCTGACATATCATATAGTGTTGATACGTGCTCTTTTGGAATGTAAAGAGTATGTCCTTTTGACGCAGGAAAAAGATCTAAGAACACTAAAATTTCATCATCTTCATATAGAGTGTGACTTGGTAACTCCTTCCTTATTATTTTGCAAAATATACATTCATCATTCATCTTTATCATTTTACCATCTTTTCCATTTAGTGTACCGTGATACTTTTTCAATTTTTTTGTACTATTATTGATTTTATTGCAAATTATGAGTATTCTAGTCCTTTATCTTGGAACACTAAATACGCATCTCCCCCACCTTTCGAAATAGATTCTATAACTTCCTTTTCTCTTCTTGGAGCATATGCAAGAAAAGATCCACCATTACCACTTCCTAATAGTTTACAACCTAAAGCTCCTGCTTTCTTGGATTTTTCTATTAGATTTTGCATTTTTCTAGTTACATTTTCGAAATACTTTTGCTGTAAAGTATGGTGATTATTTATCAATTCTGAGAATTTGCCCTCTTTTATTTCCCCTTTTTTCATTAGACGATATCCTGTTCTAACAACATCACGGATTCCAAGAATTCCAATTAATCTTCTTAATCCTACACTTGGGGTTTTTTCGTAAATTTCTTGTGTCTTTTTTAAAGGAAAATTAATTAAACTGAAATTCTTATTCACTTCTTCTATTTCCTTAATTCCTTGATTTATCTCTTGTTTTCTTTTTCTAATTGTCTCTACAGTTTCTTTTTTTTCGAGAGTATCCCCTATCACAAGACCTGTAAATTTTACATTCAATTTTTCATTAAAATAAGGATCTCTGCATTCTAGATACTGTACGTTACCTAAAATACTTGCAAAGTGATCCATCATACCTCCTGCTTCTCCTAAATTTACTACTTCAGCAAAATATGCTTTCAAAGCTAAATCTTTTTTAGAAGATTGGAGTTTAGCAGCTTTATCAAAAAATCCAACCAACGCTGAACAGAAAGCTGATGATGAAGAAAGTCCTTTCCCTATAGGAACACTAGAACTTACTTCTATCTCTGCACCAAAACTTCTGTTTAAGAATGGTTGGAAAATATTAAACGAAGAAGCGATATAATCTCGTTTTGACTGAATTAATTGTAATTCATTTTTAAATTCGAGCTCTTCATTGAAATCCTTTAGATTTATTCTGATTATTCTATTATCAGTTATTCTGCCTTTAATTGTTAATCTTCGATTAACTGCAAGTGTTATAACTTCTAAACCCATATAGTCAACATCTTCACCAAAAAGACATACTCTTCCAGGAGCAGAAGCAGAAATTTTCTCCATTTTATTCAATCCACTTTTTTTGGTAGATTGCAACTTCTTCCTTTAATTTGTTAATATCTAATGTTGTAAATGTTTGTTCTTGAAAAACGATTTTACCATCAATCATGACCATGCTGACATCTTTTCCGGAAGCTGAGTAAACCAAATGAGATATTGGTTCATAGAAAGGCAAAGCATTGACATCACTCAAATCTACTTGAATTACATCGGCTTTTTTGCCAACTTCTATCGATCCTATATCATTATCCCAATTGATAGCTTTTGCACCCTCTATTGTAGCCATTCGTAAGATTTGTTTTGCAGGTAAGGTTCTTTCGTTGAGATACTTAATCTTTTGAAGAAACGTAGCTAATCTCATTTCTCTAAAAATATCCAAGTTGTTATTACAAGGAGCACCATCAGTTGCTAAACCAATAATAATCCCATCTTCTAAATACCTCTTTACATCACAAATACCAGAAGCTAATTTACTATTGCTGGATGGATTATGAGAGATTCTTGTGTTGGTTTCTTTGATTATTTTGTACTCATCATCATCTAGCCATATACCATGGGCTACAATTGTTTTACTTCCCAAAGCCCCTATATCTCTAAGAGCTCTAATATATGATTTTTTATAAATTCTTTCTACTTCTTTACATTCTGCTTTAGATTCAGAAGCATGGGTGTGTATCATTAAATCTTCATATTGATTATGAGTTTCCACTATTAATTTCATAAGCTTTGGAGTACAAGAGAGAAGAAAACGAGCATTTAATGAATATTTTATTCGTTTGTTTTCTATTCCATGATACTGACCAATATGCTTTATAGCTTCTTCCATTACTTCATCTGCACTTTTTATCATTGATGTTGGATAACCCTGATTTGAATCCATTAGCATTTTGCCTATTCTTGTTCTTACACCACACTCGATTGCAGCTTCTACACCTTTCTCACTATCATGTGTTGTTAACATATCATTTGCAGTTGTTGTACCTGTTCTGATCATTTCTGCAAAACCAAGTAGTGAAGACACATATATTTCATTCGCTGTAAAATTAGCTTCACCAGGGAGTATCACTTCTTTCAACCAATCTAAAAGAGCTAAATCATCAGCTTTTCCTCTTAATAACGTTTGTACACTATGACTATGTGTATTCACTAAACCAGGCATAAGGATTTTGTTTTCACCATCAATAATCTTTGATGAGCTGTAATCCTTATGAATTTCTTTTTTTGTTCCTAAAGCTGATATTATTCCATCTACAACATAGATAGCTGCATTTTTAATCACTTTGTCAGAAGGATTGCATGTTACTAGGTGATCTGCTTCCACTATTACCTCTTTCAATCTTACCATTGCTGTAATTGGGAATATATTAATAAACCCTATTTTTTAGTTGTTTTATTGTGAAGAATGGGATGACAAGAGAATTAGAATCACTAACTAAAAAAATTCTTGTTTGCGAGGAGTGTCATCTCAAGCTAGGGAGAACACAAGTAGTCCCAGGAATTTATGGACCACAAAAAAGCATTTGTATTGTAGGCGAGGCTCCTGGATACTATGAAGATCAGCAAGGTTTTCCTTTCGTTGGTAAATCAGGAGAGCTTTTAGATAATATGTTAAAGGGTATTGGTTTAACAAGAGAGAAAAACGTAAGTATTCTTAATGTTATTAAATGCCGTCCCACTACAGAAAATGGACAAAATCGTACTCCTACAGATTCAGAATTAAGATTTTGTGGCGAAAGATGGTTAGAAATGCAATTATCTTTACTTTCTCCAAAACTAATTGTTACTTTAGGTGGAATAGCTCTCAAATTTTTTATTCCTAGTGGAAAGGTTACACAACTTGCTGGACAACTTGTCAAATTCGATGAACTTAATCATATATTTGTTACATATCATCCAGCATATATTTTAAGAAAGAAAACCTTAGAAATGATGGAAGAATATAATTCTCATTTTGAACAAATATTAAGTTTGTATCAATCAGAAACTTTAGAACAGGATTTCAACCAAGTTACAGAAAGAGATGAGCAAGCAAGTAAAAAAACAAATCAGAAGTCACTAAAAGATTTTCTGTGAGATTTACCTTTTAGAGAAAAACAGTTATATGCCACAGCGAGAGCCAAAAAATAATGGACAAAGGTTTGAATTTATTCGGAACTGCAGGTATTAGAGGTCCATATGGAATCAAAGTTACAGCTGAACTAGTTTTTGAGGTCAGTCAAGCCGTTACAAAACTATACCCTTCAAAAGGTATAGTTGTAGGTCATGATGCTAGAACTTCATCAGAATCTTTAGGTCAATGTGCTAAAGCAGCTATTTCACTTGCAGGCGGGAAGGTTTATTTTACAGGTTTATGTACTTTCCCAGTTATAGCAAATTTAACTTTAGACATTAACCACTCTGTTGCAATTTACATAACTGCATCGCATAATCCACCTCAGGACAATGGAATTAAAGTGCTAAGAAACGGAAGAGAGTTTACAAAAGAAGAACAAAATCAAATTGAAGAATTAATAGAGATAAGGAGAGAAGAAGGAAAATTAATTCAGCATGAACAATGGGATAATCTAATTCCTCAGAAAGAGATAGAAGAAGCTAATGAAAGATATATCAAGAGGATTATGAACGATTTAGATTTCAAAGGAGATGGAAGAAAAATAATATTGGATTGTGCTAATGGCCCAATGTCTAGTCTAGCACCAATTTTACTAACACAATTTGGTTTTCAAGCTGTAACCATAAACTCTCATATAGATGGTCATTTTCCTGGAAGGCTTGCAGAGCCCAGCCCACAGAATCTTAGCGTACTTATTGGTTTGTGTAAGAAAGAGAAAGCTTTGGGAGTTGCTTTTGATGGTGATGGTGATCGAATAGCTTTAATTAATGAAAAAGGTGAGTTTGTAGAATTATCCAGAACAAACGCTCTTTTAGCTATTTTTGCTATAGAAAAATATGGACCAGGTAAAATTGTTTTAAGTATTGACTCTTCAACTACAATAGATAAAGCAGTGGAGGGATTGGGAGGAATAATTGTTAGAACACAGCTAGGGGAGCTTCATGGTAAAGTAAAAGAAATCATAGAAAATAAGGAAAAAGTGGTTTTTGCAGCTGAACCATGGAAACCTATTTTCCCAAATTGGGGTTTGTGGATAGATGGCTTGTATGCTTTTTCTAAATTATTGAAAGTGATAATAAAGCGTAAAACAACTGTTTCTGAAATAATGGATGATATACCTAAACATATTGCAGAGAGAAAAGCTTTTCTTGTAAACGAGGAACGTGCAGTAATAATTTATGAAAAATGCCAACAAGCTCTTAAAGAATTCATGGAAAATGAAGAAAAACGAGTCTTAACTATAGATGGACTTCGATATGATTTAAAAGATGGTACTTGGATTTTGATTAGAAAATCTGGTACAGAACCTAAAATCAGAATTTATTATGAATCACCTACACAAGAGAGATTTGATTGGATTGAGAATATAGTAAAGCAAATTGAAAGTATAATCAAGAATGAAGGTATTTAAAATGGTATCTAAAACAATGAAAAGTGAATTAAGATTGGTTAATGAACGTTTGAGAATTACTCTTGTTATTCTATTTTTTTGGGCCTTAGTTGTAACATTAGACATTACTGGAGCTATAGTATTAGAAGCTGATGGGATAAACTTCCTTGTCTATGCAATTCTAGCAACAACTTCTGTTGTTTTTCTTATACTAGCACTAGGTATCCAAATTGAACCGTTTGTAAGAGAGATGATAAAGAAAAGAAAAGAAATTGAAACATTTTGGGAAAGTAAAGAAGCACTAAAACCAAGTTTAGAAAAGAGAACCAAGATTAGTGAGATTGTATTAATAACTGCAATTATTTTAATGATGGTTTCATTGTTGTTTGTAGTGGTTTAATTCTAATTGGATGATTATTACTCTCTGCTTAGCTGCTTTTCGAATTCAGCTAAAGAAGGAGGAATCCCATCCTCTTTCAATACTTTTGAAAATTCTAACACTACTATTCCCATTAAACGTTCTCTTCTTGATTCGTCAGTTTTCATAAAGATAAATCTACCATTAGGAATCTCTTTTGCTGTTTTTGGATAATCTGTTTGTTCATGAATTTTGTCTTTGGTTCCATTATTAACGAATACTTCCTCTTCTATTGCAGACAATTTTCCGAATAATTCAAAGTCTTTTACAGCAAGTGAAGCTTTTTTCCATTTCCATGCTTCTGCTTCTCTAATAAAGGCTTCAGCTCTTTTCCTCTGAACTTCCTCTTTCATCCCGTTTAATTGCATCTTCTTAAAAATAGGTTTTACTATCTCGGCAGCAAAAACAGGTAGGAAGGGAGCGACATATTTTAAGATCCACTTTGGAAACCATAAGGTATGCATAGGGTCATGTGTAATTATTGTAGGTGCGTTTATTATTTTGTTAATTAGTCCATGTAGAACTATTGCTCCGCCCCAACAAGTACCAAACAACACAAAATCGGTTTTGTCAAGATCTAGGTGGTTAATAACATCTTGAACATCTTTTGCTTTTTGATCCATGTCCATTTTTGCCTTCTTTCTATCTATTCTACTAGTGTGTTTTTCTCTCGTTTCAATATAATAGAACTCCACCAAATCGTGAACAACTTCGTAATAATCAACGTATCCTTCTGGAAGACCACCCCAACCAGGAACAAACACAACAGGTCTCTTCGAAATCGGGTTTTTAGGTTTTATATGCAATACCCTTATCTCACCATCATCAACAGGAACATAAAAACTCTCACTTATTCCTTCATCCCAGAAATTAGGAGTTTCTCTTCTTGTTGCTTCAAGCATCTTATGTATTTTTTTCTCTTTTTCTTTGGAAATTGTTAGCTCAGGAGGTAGTTGTACTGGAACATTTTTTTTCTTTGCCATTATCTTTCCTCATTTTTGTCTTATTATTAGTCTTTTCATTATCCAAAGTTTAACCAAATTCTCTCTTATTTGTCGTAGATGTCTTTGTATGGAGCTCTTTCACCTTTCATATATCTTTCATGAGGATCTCTGATGAACCATGCCACCAAAATACCTATTGAAAAAAGAACTAGCAAGCTTGCAAGAGCAATTCTCATTGGAGTAGGTGTTGGTAAATGATCTGTTAGAAAAATTATTCCTCCAAACATGAGTGGAGATACAATTGCACTAACCCTTCCTGCAATTTTCTGGAAGCCACCATATTGAGCAAGCCTCGATGGTGGTGCAAGAATCATAATAAATTGTCTTCCAACAATCCATATTCCACCAAATCCTATTCCTATGAAGATTGCCCCAAACCATATCACCCAAGAAGGAATTGGTCCCAATCCACTTACAACAAAAATAACTATTGCAATAAACCAGGATATGCCTACTCCCAAGAATAATTTCTTTGGTCCCATTCTGTTCATAAGTCTTCCAACAATTATACCGAATATTATAGAGAAAACTATTCCTCCAAGAATGATATAATAAGCCAGATCTGCAAGTGTTTCTCCTCCCATTGTCGTAACAACTGGTAGCATATAAAGAATAGTTGTATTCGCTGCATCCGTAATGAAGAACCAAGCTAAGAAGAATAACCAAGAATTCCTATCAGAAATAATTGTTTTAAAGGAGGTTTTAAAATCAACTAAAGCTGATTTCATATAATCTCTAGCAGTTAATTCTTTTTCAGGAGGATTTTCTACTTCCTTATGGAAAAGATAAGGGATACTAATCAAGATTATGACTATGGCTGATATCAGGAATAACCATCTTAATCCACCATAGTTCAAATTATCCCTATCAAGAACTACACTGTCTAATTCCCACATTTCATGAGGTTGTTCAACTAAATCATGAGAACCAAATAAACCTTCTGAACCTATAACAATGCTAATTACTATTGCTATTATTGAGCCAAAAGCAGCAATAGCACCACCGATTGACTGCATAAAACCTCTTTTTTCAGTTTCAGCAATGAACGGAATTTGAGCATCATAAAACATTCGACCTGCTTGATAACAAAAATTTGCAATAACAAACAAACCACTTGCCCACCAGAAGTTTGTCCAAATAGTTATCATAGCTGTCGCTGTTATCATTATTCCCGCAGAAATCAGTACTGCTGGTTTTCTTTTTCCTGCTCTATCGGAAATAGCACCTAGAATTGGTCCCATTATAGCTATTAAGAGATTTGAACCTGCCATGAATGCTGACATCACAATAAATACTGTAGAAAGTTCCCAACCCAGTTTGTAACCGGTTAATAAAGCAAATGGAGTGTAGGCTAGACTTATTACAGATTGTGAGAAGAATGTATCAGCCATATCATAACTATACCAAAATATTGTATTTTTTCTACTTGTTTTTTTTGATTCTAGTTCAGTTTCTTCAATATCATGTTCATCCAATACAACTTCAACATTACTCATATAATCACCATGAAAAACTACCCTTAGAAGAGAAGTTTAATTTTTATAAAATAGCTTTATTTTAAATTTTCACTTGAAAAATGGAAAAAACCTAGTTTCCACCCTTCTTTCTCCAATCTTCTGGACAAATACCCTATCTTCCTTCTAATAAGGTGATGTTCTAATTTCCAGTCGAAGAAGGGGGGTTTTTTCTGTTATAGAGGTTAATGAAAGTATTTTACCGAGTTTTGGAACTTTAGAAACAAAAATCGCTTCACATAAATTTATTTAGTGTTAATTCAGAAGAAGCAAGACTTCAATGAATTTTTCAGAGTTTGCTTTATTCTTAGACGATGGGGGAGTAATGAATGATAATCAAATACGTGGCATTCAGTTTCAAAAAATGATTGGAGATTATTTTGTACCTATTTATGGTGGAGAAAGATACCAATGGGCAGAAGCAAATTTTAGTTTTATACAAGAGATAGTGAGAGAATATATCGAAATTATTGAAGAAGAAAGAATCGTAGATTATCAAACTTATCATAATGATTTTATTAGTAGATGGATCGAAGATATGTTTGAATATGTAGGTGCAAACCTTCCTAACAAAAATGAATACAAGAGGATTTACAGAGAAGCTATGGAGTCTATTACACCAAATGTAAGAGCTTCGTTTCCAGGTGTGATTGATAGTATTAAGAAACTTAAGAAGCTAGGATTTCGATTGTATACTGCATCTGGAGAAGTTTCTTGGGAACTGAAGGGATATTTGAGAGGGATGGGTGTTAAAGATTGTTTTGAAGAATTTTATGGACCTGATTTAATAAATACCCATAAAGTTAACGAAAAATTCTATGAGAAGATATTTGACAGAGCATATGTTGAGCCAAAAAAAGCTATTATTATTGAAGATAATCCTAAATTCATTGAATTTGCACAGAGTTTAGGAACTAATGTGATTCAAGCATGCGTAACAGGAGATTATGAACCAAGCTACCCATTTTATGTTACAAATATGAAAGATCTTCCTGAAATCGTAATAAAACTAGTTAATAAGAAAAAATAGTTCTACCTTATTAGAAGAGTAGTTTATTATGAAAATAACCTTGTTGTTTAGGTCACTTTCTGGTGAAGGAACCTTACTGCAAGGATTTTCTTTTTACAATAATCTTCTTGACAATTGGACTGAGGAAAGCTAGAAGAAGCGAACATGTAGTAGATATAGAGAAATAAACAAAATTTGTTTTAGAGTTTGGGAAATACTGGATTGGATCAATTATAAAATATAGCGCAATACTAATTATCATAAAACCAAGAGCTGTTAAGCTGAAAATAAATAAGTTAAGATTTGTCTCTTTATTTTGACGTCCATAGTAATAAAAAAACAAGGCAACAATAAGAGGGAGGGGAATACCAATATACCAAATTGAGGAAGTCATTTTTTCAAGGAAATCTTCTACAAAACTAAAAGCTTCTTCCATACTAGTAATTAACATAACTTGTATAATTACGGCATATACCAAAATCAAAGCTGTTGTAATCCAAGGAGAGATTTTATCTCTAAATCTTGATCTAACCTCTGATATCTCTCCTTTGGAAACCATTATACCTACCTCATTAATTTGATATGTTAGGCAATTCTTTACAAAATAAAAGTGTTTAGCGTTATTGCATCATCAGTATATATATAAAACCCTTCATGTGCATATTTTTGAGGAGAAATAAATGACAAAAGCAATTATGGAAACAAATAAGGGAACTATTAAAATTGAATTTTTTGATGAACACACTCCAAATACAGTCAAGAATTTTGTAGCTCTTGCTAAATCCGATTACTATAATGGTGTTACATTTCATAGAGTAATTCCAGACTTTGTTGTTCAAGGTGGAGATCCAACTGGTTCAGGAAGTGGAGGACCAGGCTATAAAATAGCTGATGAAGTTAACAATCCTGTTCAAATACATGAATTAGGTGCTTTAAGTATGGCTAATGCAGGTCCAAATACAAATGGTTCTCAATTCTTCGTTGTATTAAATCCAAATAACTGCAAACACCTAAATGGAAAACATACAGTTTTTGGGAAAGTAATTGATGGAATGAATGTTGTAAACAGCATAATTCAAGGAGATTCAATGCTAAATGTAACAATAGAAGATGAATCAGAGATTATTAAGAATCATCAATTGAAAAAACTATGAGAAACAAAAATGCAAGTATTTAATTGATTAAATACTAATATACGTTGAAATTATCAAACAAAATTTGAAACTTTTTATTCAAAATTAATTTGTATTTTATTCTTCTGCTAGAGTAGATATTCTTATTTTTTTATTCCTCTTTCCATTTTTGACTCATTATACACCCCATACATTATAGCAAATCCAGTTCCAGCAAAAGATTCAGAAGCAGTAATACTAGTTATCTTGTGAATTAAGAAGAAAGCTAAAGCGGAGAAGATATAATTTGATATAACAACAATTGTAACCAAGCTTTTTTTCACACCTATTCTTTTACTAAAAATCAACGAGCTTGTAAGATTCCCCAAATGGAGAACCCAATGAAAAGGATTCATTAACACAAAAAGGAAATCTAACACATAATCACCTGGATATGTAGGTTCCCAACCCCCCCAAAACCACTTATAAGGAAAAATATTAGTAACAAAAGAAAGAAGAAAAACACCTAGCTGGATAAAGGGGTATTGTAATTTCTTAATAATTACTTTTCTTTTAGCATTATTAATATCAGTAACATCTAATTCTAATTTATCTGCTAATTCTCCAAGCTTCTCGTTATTGATTCTTAGCACCCACTTACTCAAAGAAATTCTTGCTTTTATACACGACAAGACAAACTTATAATTATTTTTATAAATCACCTAATTTGAATAGGAAGAATATCTTTAATTACAAAATTATCATTTATAAATTGGTTTTTTTCTTTTCTTATTTTTCGTTTCTGGGTTCGATTCTTTGAATTTACAATTGCTTTTTTATAAAGAAGTAATATTTGCTCTAAATTTTCATTTCCTTGTTTTATTAACAATCTAGCCAAATTCCATAATGCAACAAGATTATCTGGATTTATTCTTAAACTATGTTTGAACATTTTTTCAGCTGAATCTAAATCATTTTCTGTAAAAGATTTAATTCCTAGATTTGTATATTTAATAGAAGAAAAAGCTATTATTTCTAGACTGAAAAATTGTTGATGATTAGAACTTTGTGATAAAAAAAAACTAAACGTTTCTTTCCAATCAAAATCTTCAGTCAGAGCTTTTTTGATTCTTTCACCCCAATACAAATGAAACTTAACTAGTGAAAAATGAATGTTATCCGGTAACTTCTTCCACTTTATCCAATTACTAAGAAATAAAGATGGTGAATTTATTTTTTCCAAATAATCCAAAATTTCTGTTTTAACTTTGATAAAATATTTTTTGGGTACTAAGTCCAAGAAGATTTTTGCGATTTGTGGATTAAATATTGCAAAAGATGAGCATAGATTAATTAAGATTTCTTTTTCAAACAAAGAAGAAATATCACTCGCCGATATCTTATAAAAAGGAAGTATGCAGTTATTTTCTACAGCTTCAAGAAAATTTGTATTTAGTTCTTTTATTCTACTACAGATTTCCCATCTAAACATAGTTAGAAAGTGTTTTTTATTTTTAATTGAGAAATCCAAAGGTCTAGAAGCACTAATTCTAATACTTTTTTGGTTAAAAAACGATGTTTGGTTATGTTTCTTAATTTTATTAAAACCTATTAGAAGTAAAGTTTTTCTAAGAAAGGAGTATGTAAATCCTAATTTATGGATATTGCCCGGAATATCTATACCAAAAAGAAATCTTAAGATATTTTTTTTCGTGTTATATGAGCTCAACCTTAATTTTCTAGTAGACTTCGATAAATCTGGTGTTTCAATATAGATCACTCCACCTGGTTTTAAGACTCTGAACCATTCTGCCAAAAGATAAGGCAATTTTATTATGTCAAAGTGCTCTATAATGTGTGATGCTTCAATTTCATCTACACTTTCATTTTCATATGGTAACTTTGTTATATCTAGAGTTTTATCAGCTACACTTTCATCATATTTATCTATATTTACATAATTCGGTTTATAATACATCCCACAACCTAAATTTAATTTTAACATGATTATCACTTTCTTTCATTTACACTATCATTTTCTCTTTTTTTGAGGTTTAACATCAAGTAATTCTTCCTCTATTTTTCTCAGACAGAAAGGAGTGTTATGTAGCTTCCCTGTAAAATGTATTGACATGGAATTGCAACCACCTTTGCAATTCTCCCCATAATAACAGTTTTCACATTTTTCACCCAAATCTTTGAGCTCAAAATTTCGATTATAAGAAAAAGAATTTGGATTCTCCCAGATATCTACAAAACTTTGTTCCCTTATATTTCCTTCAAAATATCGATCATTACCCATTGATAAACATCCTACTATTGAGCCATCAGAGGTTATTCCTACTGAGGATATACCTGCAGTACATCCATTCCAAAGTTTTCCCTTTGGTAAGATGTGTGAATGGTAACCATAGCAATGAGCTCCTATGACAGGTAAATCACTAAATTTATTTTTTACATTCTCTGCAACAATAAACATCGCGGAAGCATAATATTCTTCCTTATCTATTGCCAGTTCAGGATTAAAATTACCAAAAGGTGCAGCTACTTGTATTTGCCAATTAACTTTTCTCTCTGATAAAATCTCTTTAATCTTTGGCAATTCTTTGAAGTTAGTTTTACTTATTGTTGTTATTACAGTAGTTTGAATAGATCTATCATTCAACAAATCTATAGCTTCTAACGCTGATTCAAAGGATCCTTCTCTTCTAATTGAATCATGAGTTTCTTTTATTCCATCTAAAGATATACCTATAACAGATGGTTCTAGTCTTTCGATTTTATCTATTATTTGAGGTATAAGAAGACCATTTGAAACAAAAGCTAATTTCATTCCTAAATCCTTAATACACCAAGCAATAGAATGCCAATCTTTGTGTAAAAATGGCTCTCCCCCCATTAAACTTACCATATCACAATTTGCTTCTGCTAAATTCTCACAAAGATTGTAACATTCAATGGTTTTTAACTCATTTTTTCTAGCTTTTCCTGCGCTAGAACCACAATGTTTACAACTCATGTTACATGCGAGTGTTAGTTCCCAAACAGCGCAACCAAGATTATACATTAACAATCCTCTAATTTTTATTTGAAGAACACCGATATTTTTCTTCTTCTAATATTATTTTCAAATACACCATATAAAACAGCCATTCCTGTTCCTGCAAACGATTCAGAAATTGATATACTAGTCATTTTGTGTATTAAGAAGAAAGCTAAAGCGGATAAGATATAGTTTGATATAACGACAATTGTTACTAAACCCTTTTTCATTCCTAAACGCTTCCTAAAAATTAGAGAACCCGTAAGATTACCTAAATGGAGAACCCAATGAAAAGGATTCAACAAAACAAAAAGGAAATCTAACATATAATCACTAGGGTATGTAGGGTTCCATCTGCCAAAATACCACTTATAAGGAAAGAAATTCGTAACAAATGATAGAAGAACAACTCCTAGCTGAATAAAAGGGTACTGTAATTTCTTAAGAAATGATTTTACCTTGGCAACTTTAATATCCTTAGTTTTTACATTTAATTTTCCTGAAATCTCTTGTAAATTATTCTTGTTTATAGTACTCACCTCAGATTTAACATAAACTCAAATCACATAGTAATACATATATCATATATAAAGTGTTATATGTGCATAGTTTAACACATAAAAATTATTGTAACTCTTATACAATTTTTTAAAAAATTGTTTTCTAAATTGGAAAAACTATACTTGTTTTTTTCTAAATTCTTTTTTTCTTAGTAAGAACTAAATAAAGTTATAAATGAAGAAAGCTATAATATCGCGATATGAATCTAAGGAAAATTCTTGGAACTTATCAAATTTTTATTCTTTCACTTTTGTTTATTCTAATACCTTTCACAGGTATATTAATCTGGTACGGTGTAGACAAGAGTACTAATCCAACTATTACTATTACAGAAAGTAATATCAAGCGAATAGCGGATAAAGGCTCAGGTACATTAGAAGATCCATATATTATTGAAAATAGGCACATTAAAACTAGGCAAGCATATGGAATGAGAATAGGAGAACTTTCATCATTTTTAATTATTCGAAATTGTACTTTTGAAGCAAGAAATATAGGACTGTCAATATCTTATTGTTACAATGATATTGATACTTCCAATATTAATCTTCGAATGTTAAGAATCTATGATAACAAATTTGAAGGCTGTTCTCTAAGTACTTATTATTGTTATTTTCTAGATATTGTTAACAATTCGTTAAATACAAATTTATTATTGTCCTCTGTCGAATGTGAATGTGTTACATATGTTAATAATACCTTTCATAATCATGGACTTAGTTTTTATGGTTCTAATCTTGAATTTAAAAACAACAAATTTATTTCTTGCACTTATGTTAGTTTAAAAAGTGGAGAAAATATTACTTTTTGCTACAACCTTCTTGAGAATACTTCTTTGGGTTTGGAAACTCATTATAGCTATATTCATCACAACACCTTTCAAGATACTAATGATTATGCAATTCACATATCGTGTTGGTACTATGGTGATGATAATAAAACTTTCAATTCTATTCACCATAATAATTTTATCAACAATATAGATCCAGAAGGTTCTTCACAAGCATACGATCAAGCAGCTAATAACACGTGGTATGATCCTGACACATTGGAAGGAAATTATTGGAGCAATTACAACGGTACAGGGTACTATTACATTGATGGTCCAGCTAATGCGTTTGATCCTTATCCATTACTTACTCCAGTAGAGATATAAAATGAAAAAGTATGGTGGCTCGAGCGAGTTTCGATCTCGCGACCTCGAGATGTGCTCATCTGAGGGTCACAGCTGTTTCCACTAGCCCTTGTTTTCTAGATTATGA
>JAEOTG010000083.1 GCA_016839985.1 Candidatus Heimdallarchaeota archaeon
CAGGTTTTTACTTCTAAAACTAACATTAAATCCCTTTTTGCACAACCAGCTAATATATCAGGTCTTGGCATTTTACTTGTTCCTGAGGAAGAAGGAGCTCTCATTACTGCAAAACCATTTTCCCATAAACGGTTTACGAGCATACGTTCATAATCAGAAGCTCTTTTTTTACTCAAGATTCTCATCTCTAATGAATAATCACTATTACGGATATACCTACATTTATGTTTAAAAATATGTTTCCTTTAATACGAATGATATTTAGTAAGATAGAAAAAGCTTCATTTCAATAGTTAAAAAGAGCTAAATCTAGTTTCAAAACTATGCTGTGATTATCTTGGAAAATAATGAAATATCTATTAGACACATGATATAAAGCGATATTACATTTGTCTATAATGTTGAACGCAAAAGCTTCCCTTACCCATTTGGACAGAATTTGATTCAGAATATATACCTTGCAGCTCCTAAGTTGTGCTTAGTACTTGAACATAAAAAGGAAATAATTGGTTTTCTACTTGGTGGATATACTGCTCTTCCTAGACAAGCTCATATTCTTTCTATTGCAATTCTTCAAGAATATAGAGGAAGAGGTTTAGGAAAGAAAGTTTTGACTCACTTCCTTAGTACAATTCAAAGATTAAACTATACTAGTGTAAAATTGGAAGTTAATGTTGATAATCATAAAGCCATTAAAATGTATGAAGAATTTAATTTCAAAATAGAGTCAAAAATAAGAAAATATTATCAAGATGGTTCTGATGCTTATTTAATGATAAAAAAAGAATAGAATAAAAATGAAGGATTAGCTCTTTGTTTATTCTTCGTCACTTAAGTCCATAACTTGTTTGTGTATAGTCTTAGCTGCAATCTTACCTGCACCCATTGCAGCTATGACTGTAGCTGCACCAGTTGCAATGTCTCCACCTGCATAAACCCTCTCTTTATTTGTTTTACCTGTGCTACTTTCTGTTACAATGGTTCCCCATTTTGATATTTCTAAATCAGGTGTTGTTCTTGGAATTATAGGATTTGGATCATTTCCTACAGCAATTATTACTACTTCACATTCAATAAGATGTTCTGAACCAGGAATTGGAATAGGTTTTGCACGTCCTGTTTCATCTGGTTCCCCAAGTTCATATTCAAGGCACTCAACAGCTCTAACCTTACCTAATTCATCTCCAATAATCCTTACTGGATTTGTTAAGAAACGAAATTCTATTTCTTCTTCTTCTGCATGGTGAACTTCTTCAACTCTTGCAGGACATTCTTTTCTACTTCTACGATATACAATTATAGAGTGTTCAGCTCCAAGACGTTTTGCTGTTCTTGCAGAATCCATAGCTACATTTCCTGCACCTATGACAACAACAGTTTTAGCTTTTTTAACTGGTGTTTTGTATTCTGGAAATTTGTAAGCTTTAAGGAAATTTATTCGTGTAAGGTATTCATTTGCACTATAAACATTAACTAAGTTGATGCCAGCAATATTTAACAAACGAGGAGCTCCAGCTCCAGATCCAATAAAAACAGCATCATACTCCCCAAGAAGTTCATCAACGCTTTTATTTTTTCCAATTATATAGTTCAGATTAATGTTTACACCAAGTTTCTGGAGGTAATCTATTTCATATTTTACAATATCTTTTGGCAATCTAAATTCTGGAATACCATAGATAAGAACACCACCCGGAGCATGTAATGCTTCAAAAATTGTTACTTTATGACCTAATAAAGCGAGATCTCCAGCACACGTTAAACCAGAGGGACCTGCTCCAACAATAGCTATATTCTTTCCAGTTGAAGTAGGGAGTTTTGGCAAACCCTCTCCTGCATTTCTAGCGTAATCAGCTGCAAATCTTTCAAGGTGTCCTATTGCAACAGGTTGGTGTCTTCTTCCTAAGACACATTTGGCTTCACACTGTAGCTCCTGTGGGCAAACTCTTCCTGTCACTGCAGGTAAACTATTCTTTGTTTTAATGATTGATGCAGCTTCAAGAAACTTATTTTCCTTTATAAGAGCTATAAAATCACGTATAGGAACTTCTACTGGACAACCTTTGACACATGGTGGATTCTTGCATTGTAAGCATCTTTGAGCTTCAAAAGTTGCTTCTGCTTCATTGTATCCATAGGGGACTTCGTCAAAATTATTAATCCTGTCTTCAGGATGTTGATTTGGCATAGGAAGTTTGGTTCTGATAATTTGTGACTTTGGTTTTCTTTCACTCATTTATCTCACCTTATCTGTTATTTTGACATTCTTTATCCTTCTCACGATAATCGAACATAGCTTCTCTTTCTTCTTCTTTGTATGCTGTAAGCCTAGCCATCATTTCTTCCCAGTCAATTTTATGTGCATCAAAATCTGGACCATCAACACATGCGAATTTAGTTTCACCACCTACAGTTACTCTACATGCTCCACACATTCCTGTTCCGTCTAGCATGATTGTGTTAATGCTAGCTACTGTTCTAATGTTGTGAATTTCTGTTATCTTTGCAACAAACTTCATCATAATTGGAGGTCCCACACAAAAAACAGTTCCAACATCTTGTCCACTGTCAATTATCTCTTGTAGTACTCCTGTAACAAATCCCTTTCTACCAGCTGACCCATCATCTGTACATATGTGTAATTTATCAGCAAAATTTTCAATTTCCTCAACGTTAAAAAGTAATTCAGCTTTTCTAGCTCCAATAATAACTTCTGTATGATTTCCTGCTTGTTTATAAGCTCTGGCTACTGGAGTTGCAATAGCTATCCCTAAACCTCCTCCTATAACAACAGTGTTACCTGCATTTTCTGAATGTGTAGGAATACCTAATGGACCAACACAATCTAGTAGGTTATCTCCTACTTGATAATCAGCTAATTCATATGTGCTTGCTCCTACTTTTTGAAAGATAACAGAAATCCATCCCTCATTTTGATTCCAGTCTGCAATAGTTAATGGGATTCTTTCTCCTTTTTCATTTGAACGAAGAATTACAAATTGTCCTGCTTTACAGGTTTTTGCAACATCTGGAGCTTGAATCTTGAACCATATACTTTCAGGAGTCATCTCCTTTCTGTCAATTATAGGAAACATACGCGCGTCACTCAACAATTGTTTATTTAAAGATTTTTTATTAACCACAGAGTGTATTTAATTTTCTTTTTCTACTTATTTTAAACATTACCTATTTACATTTGTGTCAAGAATCAGGAAAGAATTAATTATTTTTCATAAATTCTCTTAATAGAACAGTTGCATAGGATCCCTTTTGAATTTGAAAAGATATTCTTGCTTTTGTTTTCATCTCAGTGCCTTCATCTTGGGTCACTTCTAAAATAGTTGTTTTATGAGGTACAAAGCCAATTGACCTTAATGTTCCTTTACCTCCCATTTTAATTATTGATGGTTGCTGAAAATTGTTTAGATTTACTCCTTGTTCTTCAAAAATCTGATCATAAATCTCTTTAGTTTGCTTAAATAGTCGGATTTTTCCTCCAATCAAAGGTGCATAAATTACATTGTCCTCTTTTTTTTCTCCTTCAATAACTTCTTTCAAGCTTTTGCTATAATTCTCAACTCGTAATGTGAGATATCTGTTAAAAAGAAATGACTGATATGCGTGTATGAACAGTTTCTGAAATTGAAACGGTAAAGAACTGAATGCTTGAAGATAATCATTTTTTCTTTTTTCTAAACTGTACAGTAATTTTTTTTCGATCTTAAGGTGTTTTGGAAGTAGATTGAGTGTTATTTTCGGATCTTCTGTTTCCCAATATAATTCCCTCGCTGTTTTTGTTTCATCAGGTTCTTCCTTGAATACTTTACCAACATAGATCCTTAACGCTTCTCTCAAGTTACCTTTGATTATTTCTTTTCCAACTAAATGTGTTATAGGTCTAATATCTCCAAATCTTTGAGAACCAAAAGAATTCAGAATACCTCCCTTTTTTTCTATCTCTTGAATACAAGATTGAATTCTCTTTTTAGTTTCTTCTGGACTAAAAGGAATATCTCGAATTACTATATCAAAAAAATTTCCTTTAAGATTACCTAATCTTATTTCATTCAATTTCATACATAATGACTTAGTCTTTATTTTTGGAAGATTAATTTTCTCTATTTTTCCTTCTTCAAATTGCTTTTTAATACCCCAAACTGAAACTCTTTGACCCGTTAAAGCTTTTTTATCTTTTGAACCCGCTATACTGATGTAATTTCTTGGTACATTCCATAATTTTGCTATCCAATCTAAAGCATTTGATGTATCTATATCTTGTTTTACTAGAACAAAATGTAGAAACATTCCTTTGCGACCAGGGAGTTCAAAACTATTCATTCTAGGATCCAGAATGTAATCATCATCAATTATCTCTCCCACCACAAAATCCTCAGCATTTTGTTTTATTTTTCCACCAATGCCTTCAGTTTTTGTGAAAAAAGGTGTCAAAAGAAATGAAGATTTTGAGAGATTCAATTATTACACCTTCTAAAGTAAAGGCAGATTGCTACAAATTTTGTCTATTTTTTCTTCCCTAGATGGACCAATACCTATGACAGTTGTGGTTCCTGGAGGTAGTTCAGTAAGACCTGCATCATTAATAATTGCATAAGGGACATCGTTCCTTCTTGCTAATTCTGCTAATTCATGTATCTCTTCTTCTGTTCTCACTTTAACTGTAATTTTCTTTTGCCCTTCAGAAAACCATTTATTCGCCCAATCTGGATAATATTTCTTTGTCTTAACATATGAGGAAACAGAACCATGAGCAACTTGAACCGCTGTTTTCCCTTTAGACATTTTCAAATCGGTTCTAACAACTATTACTTGTTTAAATTCAAAGGTCATACTACTTTAATATAATATGTTTGTATAAATATATAGCGATTATTTTAGAAAAAATAAAATTGTAAATATCATTAGTTTTCTTGATAACTTTAACATCATGTTTTTCTATATTTTTCTCTTTTAAATCTAAAGATACTCAATATAAGCTTCTGTTTCTAAAACCGATGTCACTGTTTGTACAACAACTTCTTCAGGAATAGGTAATTTATTTTTATGTTTCTTACTTATCTCAATTTTATATTCCTTATCTGAGAATGGAGGTAAATACAAGGTTGAAACATTGAGAACAGGAATTGGATGAATAAGACTCTCAACCAATTTCTTTGGGTCTTTTGTTCTCTCTAGAAATCTAACATCTTTATGTACAAATTGATTTATTTTATCCATTACTTCATTTTTTGAAAGTATAGGTACATCTTGATGTCTTGTTATTATAAGAACAACTTCATCTAATTCTATTGCTGAATAAAAAACAATATTTTTTATTTCTCTTTCAGTTTTTGATAAATCAAGCAGAATTTTAGAAATTTCAATATCTATATCACTAATTTTTCCTTCTCGAAGAAGCTGATTACATTTTCTGCACAATGTGTTAGTTTGTGCATCAATTAAACAAATTGGCAGTTTCACTTAATATCATCTGTTAGGTAGTTTTATAATACTCAAACAGTGTTTATTAAAAAAATTGTGAATACAGATAAAAAATCAATCTAAATTATATAAGTCCTCTCTCCATAAGAACTTTGAACTCATCTAATGTTAATTTACTGCCATCTTCAAAGCGTTTTAAGATTTCTTCAGCCTTGGCATCAAGTTTTTGTTCTCTTACTCGTTTAGCTTCAACTTTCTTTGCTCTACGTGCTGCTTGAATTTCCACACCCAACTCACTAGATAGCTTCTTTACTTCTTGAGTTAAACCATCGAGTTCCTTTCGAATAGCACTTATTGATGAATTTAACGCAATAATTTCTGCATGAGCTTCATCAGCTTCTTCTTTAATTTTCTTTGCTTCTTTAGTTGCATTAAGCATCTTCTCTTGATGAACTTGTGATTCTTGAGCTAATGTTGTTACACTTGTATGATAAGTTTTAATTTCAGTTTGCATGTAACGAAGTTTGTTTTGGAAATCACGAAATTCGCTTCTTAAGTCTTTAAATTGTTCTATTCTTTCAAATTCTGAGCTTAATTCTTCCAATTGTTGAAGTGTTTGTTTTTCCATTTCCTTGGTCAAAAAGGGTGTAGTTTCAAGTTGTCTTTCCAGACGTCTAATCTTATCTCCAACTCTTTTATTTCTAGGAGCACCAAAATTTTTCATTTGAGAACCTAATTCGACAAGTCTCTTACCTATATTATCTGCGTCTTCGCGAAGAATATCGCGCATTTGTTTTCTTACTTGTACTTCTTCGTTAATTTGATCC
>JAEOTG010000084.1 GCA_016839985.1 Candidatus Heimdallarchaeota archaeon
ATTGTAAACCATATTTTTTTTGGCATTTTTTTTTCTTCTTTATTTTATAGAAATATACCCTTAATAATTTATTAAACTAGATATAATCTTAAGGAGGTTGGAATTGTACTCTTGAAGTTTCTATTTTCTCTCCAACAACATTAGGTGTTAAAGAACCAAGATTATATTTTGCTGCTTCTACTAAGTGATGAATATTTTCAGGCTCAAATCCCATGATTCTTGCCATTGTAGCATCAGTTGATAATGGTTTAGTACCTATTATGAACCTGTTTATGCTTCTTGATTCTGGTCCATTCCATCCTTCAAGACCTACTCTTGCATCAATTATGCAAAGTTCGGGTTGTATGAATCTGTTTAAGTCGACAATTATATTATTGATGTTTGGATGATAGAATGATTGATCCTTTCTCGGTAATAGACCAAATAGATTCTTTATTGAACCAGTTATAAAGGTCAAATAATGTGTTTTTGCAACAGCTATAGAAATAAAAAACTTCGAATCAACAAGTATATCTGGAAATTTTTGATTTTTGAAATAATTTCCTTCGAATTTTGTATCAACTATTGAGGAATGACTAAGATTTATTAGAGATACATCAAATCCTGATTTTTGCATCCTAACCTCTAAATCTCTATAACCAAATTTATCAAATGTATCATCAGCAAATTTACTCATACTATCTGACTCTACTATTTTAATTGACAATTTTTTGTTTTCTTTGAGAATCAGTTTTATTAAAGCTTCAACTACTTGAACATTAACTACTGCAAAACCAGTTTTATCTGTTTGTGTACAGATATTTGGCTTTATTATAACTGGAGATTTCAAACCTTTAAAACCATCAATGAGTCCTATACCTTTCTCTAGAGTTTTTTCTATATTTTTTTCAGATTTCACCAAAGCAACAGAATCCAACATTATTATTGCTATTATGAATGTCTTATATAATAAATTCGTTCTTGTTTATGAAGTTTAATGAATATTTAGACTGCTAATAGAATAGACTACACTGAGAATGGAGATATTATAGGATTGAACTGATTTTTACTTTTTTCTTCTCTTTTTTATTCCTAACAAACATAAATTAGATTTATATATATCAAATCTAAAAAAAATACTATGTTAACTCCAACTAAATCCTCTATTTTCAAAAATTTAGATGGTTTTTTACAAAAATTAGTTGATGATAACAAGATTCCTGGATCAATTTTCCTCTTATACAAAGAGGGAAAAATAGTATTCTTACAGAAATATGGTTGGCAAGACATAGAAAATAAAATACCCATAGAATTTGACACTACTTTTCGAATTTACTCAATGACAAAACCAATAATAACTGTTGGTCTGATGAAATTATTTGAAGAGGGGAAATTCAAACTAGATGATCCTATAACTAAATTCTTACCAGAATTTAAAGAGATGAAAGTGTTTGTTAAAGAAGAAAATAACAAAATTATCACAGAAGAATTGGAAAGAGATATAACAATTCTTGATCTCTTCACTCATACTTCTGGTCTGAGTTATGGTTTTTTTGAGGATGATCCAATAGACAAAATCTATAATGAACGAATTAACTATGATATTTTGAAATCTCTTTCATTAGAGGAGGTAATTAAGATTTTTACAGATATACCTCTTCGATTTCAACCAGGAAAATACTTCAAATATAGTTATAGTATGGATGTTCTTGGTAGGTTAATAGAAGTTCTCTCTAGACAACCTTTAGATGTATATCTGAAGGAAGAAGTATTTCAACCTTTGGAGATGAATGATACAGCTTTCTATGTTCCTAAAGATAAATTACATAGATTTTCGAAAATTTATCTATATAGTCCAGAAGATCAATTACAATTACTTAACACTCCTAACGTAATCGAACGTTTCAGTAAAAACTACAAATTTCTTTCAGGTGGAGGTGGTTTAGTTTCTACTCTGAAGGACTACTTTAATTTTGCATCGTTATTTCTCAGTAACGGGAAATTTAATGATAAACAGTTATTAAAACAGGATACATTGAATTTAATTACAAGAAACTATATTAAAGACAATAGGACAGTAGTTGATTTTGCTTTATCAAAACAAGTAGTTGAGGTATTGAACTTGCATGCATATGGATTTGGTTTAGGGATTAGAGTGTTAGTTCAAGAAGGTAGTACACCAACTAAAAATGATGAGCATGGTTGGGGTGGAATTGCACATACTTATTATTGGGTAGATCCACAAAATGAAGTTATTGGATTGCTTATGACACAAGTGCTTGCTCATGAAATTACTGCTTCTGTATTTAGTAGCATGCAACTAACGAAATTAGTATATGAGGGATTAGAACACTAAATAATTCTATAAAGGGATTAAACTAATCCTTCTTTTTTTATTTCTTCTTTAATACAATTTTTTTTATAAATTTGGCTTCTTAATGAGTTTCCTTCTCATTATTAATTAGGAGGATTAAATTGTTTTTTTGAAGTATCAACTTTCTCTCCAACAACATTAGGATTTAGCAATCCC
>JAEOTG010000085.1 GCA_016839985.1 Candidatus Heimdallarchaeota archaeon
ATAGCTTGAGGATAAGAAATATAGATTGCTCTTCGTGGAGCAAGTTTTTCATTATATTCATGATGAACAATTACTGGACACACTGGAACACAGTCATCACACAATGTACATTTATCTTCAATAACATATCGAGGATTTTTCCTAATTTTTACTTTAAAATTACCTACAAAACCATCTACTTCTGTAACTTCACTATTAGTTAGTAATGTAATATTAGGGTGACGACTAACCTCCACCATTTTAGGACTTAATATACATTGAGAGCAGTCAAGAGTTGGAAAAGTTTTGTCTAATTGAGACATTTTTCCCCCAATAGTTGAATCTTTTTCAACTAATACTACTTGATAACCAGTATTAGCTATATCTAGAGCAGCTTGAATACCAGCTATACCTCCACCAATTACAAGAGCTTTAGAAGTTACTCCTACTTTTTTTCTGTCCAGAGGTTTAATAACAGCTGATTTTAGAACTGCACCCTTCACAAGTGCAATAGCTTTGTCAGTTCCTTTTTCCACATCTTTGTGTACCCAAGAACACTGTTCTCGTATATTGACCATTTCTAGACAGTAAGGATTTATTCCTTTATCTTCAAGTACTGTTCTAAAAGTGGGTTCATGCATTCGAGGAGAACATGCAGCAACAACAATCCTGTCGAGATTAAACTCATCTATATCCTCTTTGATGAGTTCTTGTCCAGGTTCAGAGCATTTGTATTTGTAAATACGACTGACCTCAACATTTGGTAAATCTTTCACACTCTCGGCAACCTTTTCTAAGTCTACTGTACCTGCAATGTTGCTTCCACATTCACAGAGATAAACACCAACTTTCATTTTTGCTCAACCTCATTGTAGAATATTCTAGATTTTAAGTTGTTGGTATAAAAAATCAGACCTTTATTAGAGTACACTTTTTCCCAAATTAAAGTCTTTAATTCTTTTTTTCTCATTTCAACCACCTAAAATTTTCTTTTTAATGTTCTAACTAATTTTTTATTTTGATCATAAATTTCCACTTGCAAGGGCATTTGTCCTGGTAATGAGTGAGTAGCACATGCTAAGCAGGGATCATAAGCTCTAAACGCCATTTCTATTTTGTTTAAACCATCATCATTGTATTGGCCACGTTGTATCATTTCTTGTGCTGCTTGTTTAACACTTAAGCAAATGGCTGCATTATTATTTGTTGTTGCTACAATAATATTCGCATCTGTTACTCTTCCATCTTTGTTCGTTTTATAATGGTGATAAAGGGTTCCACGAGGAGCTTCTATCACTCCAACTCCTTCTCCTGTTATCATACTTTTAGTTACTGGAGTTCTATATTTGTCAGAAAAGACATCAGGATCTTCAGCTATTTCTTTCATTCTTTCTCCACAGTAGAGGATTTCAACTAATCTAGCCCAATTAAATCCTAAAGTGTGATGAGATGGTTTTCCACCTAATACTTTAAACATATCTTCCATAGCTTCTTGAGCTAATGGTGTCTTAATTTTATCAATTACATTTAACCTTGCAAGAGAATTAACTCTATATAAACCATTATCAGGTTCAGCTACAAATCCTTTCCAGCCAATTTTTTTCAAATATGGAAATTTCAAATATGACCAAGGTTCAACATGTTCTGATATATAATCTAAATATTCTTTAGCGTTATATTTTGAAACTTCTTTTCCTTTACTGTTTACTATCTTAACAGTATCGTATTGATAAAAATCCAATTCATTATCAGGTCCAACTACTGACTTATAATAGGATTCCATTTTGTAAGCATCCATGTCAATAAGAGACATTAATTTGTCATTTTTTACAACCAAATCATCAAATACTTTAAGACCCAGTTTACCAAATTCTATTGCTTCTTTTGTCATTTTTAGAATTTCTTCAGCTTGCTCTTGAGTTATTCCTTTACTTATCCCACCTGGAATCACAGTCACTGGGTGAGTAGCTTTAGCTCCAATCATTGCTTGAATTTTTTGAGCATATCCTCTGATTTTTATTGCTTCTTTAGCGATTTCTGGAAAAGCTTGGTAAATGCCTAATATATTATGAGTGCTTGGTTTGGTTTTTTCTCCTAACACAAAATCTGGGAGTGCAAAAGCATAGAAGTGCAATATGTGACTATGGATATTGTGCCCAAGTGCTAAAATCTCTCTTAGGAGTTTTGCTGTTTTTGGTGGGTCTACACCATATATCTGATCTGCTGCTTTTGCTGGAGCTAAATGATGTGGGATTGGACAAACTCCACATATCCTTGGTGTTATTCTTAGAACCTCTTCAATTGGTCTCCCTTGTACAAATCTTTCAAAACCTCGAAGTTCTACTACTTGATAGTATGCATCCTTTACATTTCCTTCATCATTTAATACTACAGTTATTTTAGCTAAACCTTCTAGTCTAGTGGCTGGATCTATAGTCACAACTTTTCCACTCATTTTATCTCCTCCTCTGAATGAAGATTATAGATTAATGATTTACCATATGTAAAACGATAAAATGTTCCTAGGGGATCAGGAATTTTATCGACCACTTTTTGCAATTCTTCTTCTGACATATCTTCTTCCACATCAATATCTAGCAGTGATGTTAATGCTGATATCATTTTTAAACCATGATCTTTTACCTTATCAGTTGGACCTAAACATCCTCTGCATCCAACATTCATTTTAGTACATAAACCATCACAACCTGCTCGAGTTGCAGGTCCCATACATATACTTCCTTGAGGAATTAAACACAAATCAGGATCAATTTCTTGAACTTCCTGAGGAGATATAAAATCTTTGAATGAGATTTCTTCAGGTTTTGTTCTACCGCACTCTTCACATAGTGTTTTTGTATCAGCAATAACTGTTCCTTTAGGTGGTAATTGACCAGTTGATGCAAAAACTTTCAAAACTTCAACAACTTGCTCAATTAATGGAACCATAGGTGGGCATCCTGGAACAAAATAATCAATATCAATGATTGCATCTAATGCATCAGCTTCTTTTCTAATTCCTGGTAATGTTAATTCTGTACCATCAATTGTAATAGCTGTTTGAGGAACAGTACCTTCAGGATTGTCCATTGAAGGCACATCTTTATACACAACTTCAAACATGCTTCTTTCATAAGGCATATTAGCTAAGCTTGGTATCCCTCCAAAGTTAGCACAAGCGCCAAAAGCTACAACAACTTTTGACTTCTTTCTAAGTATTTTAGCAATTTCAGCGTCTTCTGTAGTCCTGATGGAACCATGGTAAATCCCAACATCTACTTCACCATCCTTGAGCTGCTTCAAATCATCAATTTTAAAGTCCATAGCAGTTGGCCAGAATTTGAAATCAACTAGATCGAAAACATCTAGTATTTTTTCATTTAAATCTAAAATAGCTACATCACAACCAGCACATGTAGCTCCTAATGCAATGGCTAGGTTTATTTTTTTCATCATTCCTTCCCTCCTTTACCATTAATTTTGTATGGAGGTAGCTTCTTTAGCTCATCTACCATTTCAGTAACTGTTTTAGCAAATTTCGCAGCTTCAGTTGCAGAAATCCAAGTTAACCTAAATCTTTTTGGACTTACACCAACTTGTTTCAATAATTTTGATAATAATGTCATTCTTCGAAATGTCTTATAATTCCCTGTTTTATAATGACAATCTCCAAAATTACAACCTGTGACAAGAACTCCATCTGCTCCTTCTAAAAATGCCTCAACTACATGTTGTGAATCAATTCTACTTGAACAATTTACCATTATTGGAAGTACATTAGGTGGATATTGTAGCCTTGATGTCCCTGCTAGATCTGCTCCTTTCCCAGAACACCATCTACATAAGAAAAGAATTATATTTGGACTAGGATTTTGGATTTCTGTTTCTTGCATAGTTTTACTCATTTTTATCCGCTCCTTAGTAGTGCTTTAATGCTAGCACTAATGCTTTCATAAGTAGAATTTCTTAGTTCAATGCTTCCTGAGGGGCATGCAGACGCACAGCTCCCACACCCTTCACATAGAGCTTCTCTAACAACTATTTTTTTCAGAGGTTCATCATAATAGATTGCCCCATAAGGACAAACATGAATACAAGTATGACAAATTCCACATGTATTCTCATCAATTTCTGCAATAACTGGATCTCTATCCATGAAATCAGAAGATAAAATGGTTTCAGCTTTTGCCG
>JAEOTG010000086.1 GCA_016839985.1 Candidatus Heimdallarchaeota archaeon
ATAATGAGTAATACAGTTAGTGTATCTAATAGGCCGAGAGCTGTAGTTCTAGGACCAGTCTCAAAAGTGTAAGAGCTACTGACACTTGGTGAAATAGAAAGAGAAACATTAACGATTAATAATTCTTCAGTATTAGCAATATATGCATAATAACCTGAAACAAATACAGTTCTTGTTATACTAGTCGTTTCAAGATAACCCAGCATAATAATAAGTGAAGGTGTTCCAACGTCTAATATCTTTAACCCTCCAACATCGTCAGCAACGTATGCAAGATCATTGAATTCAACAAATACACTCAAAATCTTATTTGAAGTCCAATATGAACCTACTGAATAAGGATTTGAAGAATTAGTCACATCAACTATATTCAGTCCATAACTTCCGCATGCAAGATAAGTGAAGTAATCCCCAACAAAGATACTTTCACAATAACCTGTATCTAATCGACTGATTAGTGTAGGATTTAGGGGATTACTATTATCTAGTATTAAGAAACCATTGGAACCATCTGCTCGATATATTAGGTTATGTTCAATTGTGACGTCTTTTACTTCTCCAATTGAATCATATGTTTCAATAATAGAAATAGATGAAGTATCTGTTACATTAATAATCTTAAGACCATATTCTCCTGCTGCAACATATGCAAAATCATTATCAACTACAATATTGTATGTAGGATAATTGAGTGTTATATAACCAGTGAGAGTGGGATTCTTGATTTTTGATATATCTATTATTCTTAGACTGTTATCGCTGAAGAGAGCAAAAATTTGTTGATTTAGAAGAAATGCATCAACAAGTTCACCAAAATAATCATATGCACTGATTAGATAAGGATCACTTTTGTCAGAAACATCAACTATGTGTAAACCTGCTGAACCATAAGAAACATACGCAATGTCTTGATCGACTATTACATCATAAACCATAGGATCTTCAGACTGTGAATAAACATTATAAAAAGAGCTGCAAGAAATGACTATAAACATCATGAAGATTGCTATGTACAGAATATCTCTTTTCAGCTTCATTTTCTCTCTAGGTTTAGTATTTTAGCCTTTTTAATGTATCTATTCAAAATTTAAGTTTAATATAGAAATTTATTAGTGACTCTGCTTATTTTAATCTAGGTTCGCTAATTATGTTTACAGAAAGAAGACGAGAGATTATTGCAGCAATATCTAATTTAGGATATGTTTTTTTCTATACCCTCTTTCTGATTTATGGTTCAAAAGATTTATTTGAACAATCTTGGAATGCAGTTTCCTCTATTTTCTTCTTACTTACTTTGATTTTTTATATCATTATGATTCCTACAATATTCTCATGGGGTATTCTTGCTTATCAAAAACAAAAAACAGATAGATTCAAAGATGATCTATCACTAAGTATTTCTGTTCATGGTTTTGCTCAAACTATAATATCTCTAACAATAATCACATTCTTTATGATTATTAGCACCTTAGTAATAATGATTAGCGAAAAAGAAATTGAAAGAAATGTTCTTTTTTGGGTAACTCTTTTTGTAGCTAGCATTGTAATAATTCCAAGCTTTGCAGTTTCTCTTAATGTTACTTATTTGAGTATTCTCGAAAGAAAAAGAAAATCAGATCTTTCAAAAAAGATAGAAAATTCGAGAAAAGAAGGTTATTCTTCAATTTTTGAGAAAGAAAAAGCTAGTTCATTAGGTTTTGAGGATAGTGAAAGCTGGCATGAATTTGTAACCTCTGGTTTTGAAACAAAAGAAGAATGGGAAACAGTAAGAAAATCAAAAGAGAAGTAAGTTTTTGTTTTATAATAGAATTTTGTCAACTTCTTTCCAGTCTTTATCATTATTTTGAAAATCACTACGTTCTTTTTCTGTTGTTTTCTCTACTTTTATTTGACAGAAATCATCATCGCACAGAATACATTTTGTATGAATAGCTTTATTTTCAGGATTTTTTGCCATTGCTCTAGCTGCATCAATATAACAGTAGAGTTTTCCTATTTCTTCTTCTCTGAAATATGTGAAAACCTTCGCTAAACTACAATCATAAATCTCTAAACTTGGAAAATCAATATCCTCACTCAAGCTAAAGAAATCTCTTATATCAACAAACTCCTTTCCTTTGTAAACATATTTACCATGAATACCGTAAAAAGAACTATCTTGATCTGTATCCTTGGAATATTCTTCAATTTTTCTACCATATTCCATTATACTCTTGATTATTAGCTCTTTTCCTTTTTCTTCCCCAAAGTTTTCTACTAATACTTGTGAATATGCTAAATGCATTAAAGCTAATCTCGACATTGCAACTTGAACTTGCTTGAATGCTTCTTCAAATGGGACAGATTCTTGTTTTTCTATCATTTAAAATCAATAAAGCTCTAATTTTTCACTATAAATCATTTTTGTATTTACTCTGTGGAAAAAACTAAACGATAAAGTAATTAATGTCTTACAATTGTTACTTGATATGGATACTGAAGAACCTAGCCAAGAGAACAATAGAAGAGTTACTAATCTCAATGCTATAATCTACACTCTTCTATCGATTTTGGTAATTTATGGAATAATGGCTTTTGTAGCTAATCAGACAAACAAATGGGATGAGCTTTTCAATATTACTACAGCTGTTGCATCTACTGCAGTTGGAGGATTTCTGTGTGGTTTTTTCGTCTATAAAAAAATGAAGGACTGGCTTATTCTTTCACTATTCATAGCTTTAGTAATTTCTATTTGTGGCTTATTTGCTATAATTTTCACAGATGTTCTGCAATATGCTTTCTTTGCACCTATACTAGAATTTGGATTTGCATTAGGAAGTTCTTTAGCAGGATATGGGTTGAGTCTTCCTCTTCAGGATAAAAAGTAAAACCATATTTAAGTTAGGAAAAATTGTTTTTCCCTTTTTAAACCAATTGAAGAATTAAAATTCGAGAAGAAATGAACTGGAAAATGGTCTTTATTATCTATTCCAAGAAGGAAAAAAGGAAACTAGAGCTTACTAGATATAAACTAACTAACTTTGAAAACGTGAAATTTTTCATTAAACAGTTTTTTGAGGAACAAAAAGGTTGGATTGCTGAAGAGGAAAACAAAAACAATGGATGGGGTTTTGAAGTTATGTTAGTAGATGAATTTGGAAGAGAAATTCCTATCAAAAACCTATATGAATTAATACACAAGGGAGAAGAAATTATGAGTTTTTTTAGCATGACGTCTGATGTTGTAGGGGAAATACTAGTTGAGGGTTTAAGTTAAAAAAATCTATTCATTAAATTTATAAAAACCAGTAAAACGATCATAAATTCCTTTGAGTTTACCATTATTGTGAAGGAAGAGTAACCAGTTGTGTATTTCAACTGAAAAAGCTAAAAACATACCTTCTATATTTATTCTTGTAGCTCCAATTTCTAAGTAAGTTAGAAGATTGTACAAACCTTTTTCATACAATGATTCTGCTAACGATATTGTTGTTATTTCTTTAAGATGCATATCATTAGTTGTGCTTAAAATACACCAGAGAAAAGCTTTCGCAGTATCCTCGATTATTTTTCTTAAATCACTGCTAACAGCTGTTCCACCATATCTTTCCATAACAAAGGGAAGAAAAAAATCTTTTAATTCTTGATAGTCTCCTTCTATCATATTTAAGCTAAAAATATTATAATATTAATACTTTCTTGAAATAATTAAGAAAATGGAATCTAGCGTGCTTTAACAGGTTTAGCAATTAAGCTCCTTTGCTTGATTAATATTCTGTGACTACATTTTGGACATTTTACGCCAGGTAGCAGTCTTAGTTCTCCTGGTGTTATTTCATTTTTACATCTTTGGCAAACGTATTTTGTCATCGTTTTTACTCCTTTTCTTCTATTCTTAATTCTTTCTGTTCACGATTTATTAGAGATTTTCAAACTCCTCAAAAACTGATTCTCCATCCATTAATTCTGTGAGTGCAATATCCAATTCTTCCATTGGTATTCGTATCTGCTTCATTGTATCTCTATCTCTTATTGTAATGGAATAGTCTTTCTTTGAATCATAATCAACTGTAACACAGTATGGAATTCCTATTTCATCCGCTCTTGCATATCTTTTACCGATTTTTCCGCTTTCATCATAGAATGAAAGATACCCAGCTTCTTTCAACTCATTATGTAATTCATAAGCTATTTCTGCTAATCCATCCTTTTTCATTAGTGGAAATACTGCAACTTCAAGAGGAGCTATCACTGGTGGAAACTGAAACCATGACCATTCTCTATCGCCTTCTCTGAAGCACTTTTCTAAAACTGTGTAGAAAATCCTATCAACTCCCAAAGATGGTTCCGCTACATGTGGAGTTACTTTCTTTCCATTAACTACCACTTCAAAGCTTGATTTAGATGCTTTAGCGTGCTTTTGTAAATCATAATCTGTTCTTAAAGCGTTTCCTACAATCTCCATATGACCTATAGAAAGATTAACCTCGAGATCAAAATTTCCTGCAGAGTAATGAGGTGTTTCATGATCAAGCATGTGTCTGAACCAGAAATCTTCTGGAGGGATACCTAATTCTATCAACATCTCTGTTTCCAATGCTAGATAATATGCCAAATATTGATTTGGAATAACTCCTTTTTCTACTGCATCATTTGCAGTTATTTTAAGGGGTTTTTTCCATCCTTTTTCCTGCGATTCTCTTGTAACAATATTGATTTCGACATCTTCAACATCAAGAAAATAGGGATGTTCATTTGCTTTTTCAGGATCA
>JAEOTG010000087.1 GCA_016839985.1 Candidatus Heimdallarchaeota archaeon
ATCTACTCTCCATCAAACATTACAAACAACAAAGTATTCAATGCTGGAATAAGAACTGGTGAAACAGATAATAAGGAATATAGAAAATATAAGGTAGAAAATAACAAAATAAATAACAAAGATTATGGATATTTTATTGATACTCCAGGTTTGATTCTTGACACGGGAGTATATGTTCAAATTTTTGCACTCAACTGTTCAAATATCTTTATTGAAAATTATGATAACGATGATATCCAACAAGCCATTGTTTTAAGAGAATGCTTAGAACCAACTGTTACAAAGAGTTTATTCACAAAATGTGAGTACACTGCACTTCTTGTACACACTTGTCCAACTCCTCAAATAACAGAAAACAGCCTGATTGATTGTTGGGAAGGAATTGGTATTTATGCTTCCGATTTTGCTAATGTTTCTTATAATACCTTCTATGGTCAGTTCTTTGATGCACTTACTATCTCAAATTCTCACAATGCTAATATAACATACAATCTTTTCCAAAATGGAAATACAGGTTTAGCGATTTATACCGGTTGTACTGGTTGTTTCATTCATCATAATACCTTTCAATATTGTTCAGCATGGGACGATGGACATGACAACACCTGGTATGATCCAGTTTCTCAAGAAGGTAACTACTGGTATGATTACAGTGGTTCAGGAAATTACACTATTCCAGGATCTGCAAAAGCTAATGATACTTACCCATTGGGTACTCCACCTGTTCCTATTATTGCAGAATTTCATCCAAATCAACATTATTCAGTACTGTTTTTATTAATCCCTCTAATCGTTGTGATACCATATATAAGGAAACGAAAGAAATAAACTAGTTTTCTTTTTCTTTTTTTTCTCTTTTCAGACGGGGTAAACTTTTAATTATCCTCACCTAATATTAAGTGATTCATCAAATTTGGTGTAAAATAATGAAAAAGAAAGGAAAAATAATTAATTTCGTATTAATTTTTGCTTTAATTACGATAATGTTTCCAATTCAAAAAAATGACATAACAGCAATTCAATCTACAATTGATTACAAGGTAAAACCAATGGCATTGACTGATAGTGAATCTATTATCATAACTCATGATGATAATTTTTCTTCGTATCCTTTAATATCAGGTGATGGTTCAGCTCTGACTCCTTACAGAATAGAGAATTTGAACATAACTTCAGCAATTAATGAAACAGCAATTAAAATCCATCATACTACTAAGCACTTCATCATAAAAAATTGCTATTTAAGAACCCTAAAAAGAGGGATAGATATTTTCAATGTGACTCAAGGAACTGCACAGATTGTCGATAATATAATAGAAGGGATTCAAATTGATGGAGGTGGAATTAAAATAATATCAACTAATTCGACTTTTATTGCCAATAATACCATTATCAATCCTGAACATGGTCCAATGGCTATTTACTTTACTGGTATATATCTTTCACAAGCTCATCATACTTTTGTTTTCAATAATACAGCAAATGATGCTGAAGGATATTCTGTTCTCTTTTATCTGTATGGATATGAATCTGATTTCTTAACAATAGCTAATAATACTGGACCTAATCTTTATCAAGGATTTAAATTATGGTTTTGCTCAAATGCAGCAATTGCAAATAATACTTTTTCAACAATGGGTATAGGAATAGAATTCGATATATGTCCAGATTCAATGATTGATAATAACTATATAGAATCTTCAGGTATGGCTATATCTATCTATTATTCACCATCAAATATTACTAACAATATTATTTTCTACTCGGGAATTAGAATTTGGGAATCAGATCCTACAGTGTATAGGTTGTATAAAGTAGAGAATAACAAAATAAACAACAAAGATTATAGTTTTTTTGTTGATATACCAGATTTAATTATTGACCAAGGAACATACGCTCAAATCTTCCTCTATAATTGTCACAATGCGTTAATAGAAAATCTTGAATTCAACATACCAACACTTGACATTTTTGCAGTTGCTTGTAATTTCTTAAACATCACAAATAATGTTTTTGATTGTGAGTCTTATAATCAATACGGGATTAAAGACATATATCTTAGATTGTGTCAAAATGCTTCTATTTCCTACAACTACCATCATTTATCTGGTGATGCACTATATCTAGATATTTCTCACAATTGTTCCTTTAGTCATAACATTGTATATGATATAGGTGGAGATGGTGTTCGTCTTCACTATAGTAATTCAACAGAAATATCATATAATTTATTCCAGGACTTTGGTGCCAGTGTGAATATTGACTATGAATCTTATCACAATGTAATTCATCATAACACATTTTGGAACAGCCCAGCTAGAGATGATTGTTCATTAAATATCTGGTATGATATAAATACAATGGAAGGCAATTATTGGTGGGACTACAGTGGTTCAGGGAATTACACTATTCCAGGATCTGCAAAAGCTAATGACACTTACCCATTAGGAACTCCACCTGTTCCAATTATTGTAGAATTTCAACAAAATCTAAATTATACCTTGATTCTATTGCTAATCCCTCTAATAGTTGTTATTCCATATATAAGGAAACGAAAGAAATAACTTATCTCCCTTTTCTTTTTTCTTTTTTCAAAAATAGAGATATTGTGAATTTATTTCACATCATCTGCAGGTTCCCATAACTCTATCTTATTATCCTCAGGATCTAAAATCCAAGCAAACTTTCCTTGCTTGAGTTTTTTTATACCACCTACTACAGTAATGCCTTTAGATTCAAGTTCTTCTAAGAGTTTCTCTAGATTCTCAACTCGAAAGTTAATCATAAAGGGTTTTTCACTTGGTTCAAAGTATCTAGTATCTTCCTTAAATGGTGACCAAACCGTATACCCTTCTTTCTCTTTCTGATGTTTATCCC
>JAEOTG010000014.1 GCA_016839985.1 Candidatus Heimdallarchaeota archaeon
ACAATGAAAGAGCTATGGTCTTGGGTACCTTCAAATCAAAGCTATTACTCTCCAGAATCTGCAGGGGATTTGAATAGGTTACCTGATGGAAACACAATAGGAGTTTTTGCAAACAAAGCTATGGTTCTAAATGTACGAGATCCAATATTTATAACAGAAGTAACTCCAAGGGGGGAAATAGCTTGGGAATTAGTAATAGATGGCGAAAACATTACATACTTTTGGGTACAGAACTTTCTAAAATTCTATGAAAAACCTACAATAAATATTCAAGAAAATTTTCTTGATGTTTCCAACGGAATTTTAAAACTTAATTTCTCAGTTTGGGATTGTTACAGAAGAGATTATAAAACCCCCGGAACTGTTTCCGTCATTGTAGACAATGAAGAAATATTTTCGGATACATTTGAATTTCCAGCTCATTGGAAACCTCTTTATCTTTATGTTTCTCTAAGCAATATACAGAAAAATGCTATAAAAATCGAATTGATTATTGAGAATCAAGACGGTATCCAAAGTATTCATCTTTTGTATTCTAAAGGATTATCCACAAGTAATAAAATAATAATTTCATGTGTTTCAATAGCGTTCACTGGTGGTCTTGTAGCAACTTATGTCATTCTCAGAAAAAAGAGTTTACTCCCAAAGATATTAACTCGAGAATAATTCCTCTTCATTTTTTCTTTTGAATCCAAGGTATTAGCATTGAAACTCTTTTTTTGTATTCTAAGAACTCTGGATATTTCTCAACTAATCTTTTTTCCATCATTGGAATACTTATTACAATGAACAATATTGTCATTGCGATAGGACCTACAATCATACACCAGTACTCACCGTTAATAGAAAGAGCAAAGAAGTATAAACCCCACCAGAAGATTATTTGTCCAAAATAGTTAGGATGTCTGGATATTCTCCACAAACCTTTAGTCATTAGTTCTCCTTTTTCTTTTGTTTTCTTGAATTTTTTTAACTGCTCATCACTTATTGTTTCCATTAATATCCCAATTACAGTAATTGAAATGCCTAATGCTTCAAGTACCCCCATCGTGGGATCTGTTGATAATGTTACAGGATAGAGAGATAAACAACCGAGAAAAACAAGAATTGTTGGCATGAGTTGTAATCCTGTAAGATTAATAAACCAGAATATTTTTGGTTTTTCGTTTCTAAATTTAGTATATCGCCAATCTTCATGATTTAATCCTTGCCAACCTCTAGCCCAGTTAAGTGTGAGTCTTATTCCCCAAAATACAACGATGACTAGAACTATAATTTGTCTAGTTGCAAGGTTCGAAATGGATCCAGAATTAATTAACCAGTAGATAAAAATAGGTATTGGTGCAACGGACCAATATGGGTCATATAAGCTTGTATTCTTGAAATAACTGCTTAAAAAGAAAATGAATAATGTAGCTAGAATATCTACTATAAATGCAATAGCAATTGGATGAAGATAGTTTCTCAATCCATAACCAACACCTATTGCTAGTCCTAAAGCAATAACATACGCAAAAATACAGATTAAGAATGATACCATTTTACTTTCAGTCTTTAAACTAGAAATAAAACTCATACTTTTCTTCTCCTTTATTATCCTAGATAGTTTAATTTGATATTCTTATTCAGTTGTAAATAAAGTTTGTTGAGGTTTCAACATTCATCACACAATATTTTTAATATAGTTTAGTATATTAGCTGATGAATGAAACGTATTCAAGTAGTTGATTGGTTACGTGGAGCAGCTATCTTGATTATGCTATTCTTTCATAGCTCATACTACTGGGAAAACCTTCCTAGTAGAAATCAAATGAATCAAATTTTAAGTAATCCAATTGCTGGACTTACACTGCTACTGGCAAAAGCTGCGGGAATATTTGCTGTTATTTCTGGAATGTCAAACTCCCTAAGTATGTACAATCGTGCTAGTTCAGGTAAGAGTAAACCTGTACATATAATTCTAGGATCATTTTTTACAGGATTATGGGTCATTTTGATAGGCAAAATTCAAGTTGGGATTTTCAATCATACAATGATTGGTGATTTACAAAATCCTTATCCTGAAGGTCCACTTCAATATACTTTAATAATTGGTAGTATGCAAACAGGAGAGCTTCAATTGCCAAATGTTTTTACTCTTGTTTATAGGACTTCTGCTTTGTTTATAATAGGTTTAAGTATTATTTGTACAGGTTTAGTTATTGGATTATTATGTATCAAAGAGGGGTATAAGAAAGTTAACAGAAATTTGATTATAATGGGAATACTAGCTACAACAATTGTATTAATAACTCAACCCATGAAAAAATTATTACGTCCTATTTGGTATGATGCTTATCTGAACAACAAGCATGTTAAAGGAGCATTATACTCAATTTTAATAGGAGATATTTATCCATTCTTTCCATTTGTTGGATATGCACTCTATGGGGGTATGTTTGGCATAGCTTTCTCGCAAAACATAAGTCACAAGAGAGTTGTAGCAATTGGAACTTCTAGTGGTTTAGCATATTTAATCTCCGGATCTGTTCTTCTAGGTATTTACGGTCATCCTGATATAAATGAAGTAAATCAAACTCTACCAAATCAATGGAGTTTTCTCCAAATTGGTGCACTTATTTTACTCTGTACAGGTTTGTATCGAGTTCATTATACATCAGAAGAGAATAGAATTCGGAAAATATTTCAGAGTAAATTCGTTCGAAGATTTGGTTTAGTAACTCTAACGATCTTTGTTTTTGAACCTCTTTTAGGTAACTCAATAAAGATCCTTATCTTGGATAAAATATTTCCTAATTGGTCATCTTATGGATATCTATCATTTATCTATGGGTCTGTTCTTATTCTATTATGGTTTGTAATATTAAAATTATGGGAAAAAGCGAAATTCATAGGAACACTAGAGTGGTTAAATGGTAAGGTTACAAGTTTCATTACAAGAAGGGATGCATCGAGATTAAATATAATAAGAAATCTTTATGGTGATGCAATTGATAGTGAATCAGAAATCACTATCCACCACAAAGCAGAGATTGCTAAATCCAATGATTAAATAAAAAGATTATTTCAAACGTCACCTTTTGAATGATTTACATCTATGTTAACTACATCTTCTTCTTGGATTTCTGAAACATCATCTGGTAGAGGTTGTGGGCGTTCTTCTTCTTTTTCTGGGAATTTTTTATAGAGTGTTTGAACAATTATGATATTTATTATTGAAGGCAGAATCCCTAATCCTACAATTGTAAGAAAAACTAAGTATAGAATCAAATTATAATATCCTGAAGGAAGTGTAAGACTAACGAATGCATCTACCAAATAATGACTAATTATTGCAGGTATTAGGCTTTTAGTTTTAACAAAAAGGTATGCGTAGAAGAAACCAATTGCTGAAGCGTATAAAACCTGAAAGAGAATCTGAGCTAAATAGTAAACATTGTACTCTGTTCCAAAAAGAAAATTCAGAAGGTTTACTAAATGAAAGAAACCAAAAAGGAATCCATTAATTATAATAGATTTCTTTTCAGAGTAGATTTTTAGAAGCAGTGTAAGTATTATTCCCCTAAAAACAACTTCTTCCCAGATTCCAGGGAATAAAGAAGTATAGAGAGGAGATTCTTTGCCTAGTATCCTTGAAATGTCAAAGACATAGTAACCTTGTTTAATTGTTCCTAGGTAGGTTGCAAATCTAGCAAGAGCTAAAATTATTACAGCTGAAAGAATACCTAAACCTAATATACGTAAAATAGGTTTGATCTTTGTAATCCTTATATTATTGAGGAATTGTTTGTAAGACTTTCTACCATTTAATATATCAAGTAGAAATGGGAGTAGTATCACTAACAAAATTCCCATTGCCAGGAAACTAACTAAGAAAGACAGATAGGGATTATTTTCCAAGTAAGTTTTAAAGCTTCCAGATGCAAATTTGATTAGAAGATAATTTGGTATTATTAGAAAAATAACATACATTGCTAAAATCGCAATAATAGCAGACCATGTGATAGTATGTTTCTTCCTTAAATCTATCTCAATTTCTTCCAGTTCCATATTAATATCACTTGATAGTTTTTATTTGCCTTGTTTCTTATTTTTTAATGACTCATAATTTTTTTCTAGTGCATTTGTAAAAGTTCCAACTAAAGTCAGGAGAGTCTCAGGATTAAGCACTAATAAAGAGATAAGATATGTTCTATTCAACCTATTTCGTTTACTTATTTGCCATACAATTTCACCTTCCAAGTAATCCTTGAATTGTGTAGCTGTTTTCTTAATGGCTTTAACACAATTTTCGTGACTATCTACAGAATCACTAGCCCACTTTAAGGGATAAATATATTGAGTTTCAGATACTCTTTTTCCATAGAGAAAGAATTCAGATATACCATCTCTTTCCTTTTCCAAAGTCACAATAGCTGTATTGATTATTTGTTCTTCTCTTAGTTTACTATTTGGAATTATCGCAGTGCTTCCATCAGCTTTAAGCAGAACTAGATAGTTTACAGATATACTTTTCACAATTCCCTCTAGTTCCATGCCAGGAATCATAATGTAATCACCTACATTATGATGTTTACTAAAAACCATATACAATCCTGATATAAGATCGCTTACTGACCTTGCAGCTGCTATACCAAAAGCAGCTCCTAAAGTTGCAGCAACTCCAATTAATGCGCCTGTATATGCATCAAATTTGTTAAAATAAGCAATAATAAAAACAGGAATGATGATTACTCGCATCAAAACATGAAGAGTATTATGAACATCTGGAGATACTCTCTTTTTTACTACATGAAGAACAATATTTGCAATCCAGAGTAATATTAGAGCACTAATTACGTAGATAAAAAATGAATCTATGTAATTTTTGAGAAAATCTATATAGGATAATTCTTCATTCCATTTATTATTCTCATAAAAGTTTTCAATAAAATTACCTGAAACAAATCTGCTGTAAAAATAAAGTACAAGAATTACTATAAATATAGATATCAAAATACTGTAAATGGCATGTTTTCTCTTGATTTTCTGTAAATGTTCTTTAAACTTCATAATTAGCCCTTTATCGTTTTATTTTTGTAAGATTAGCTTTTAGATAAACTTTTTCTTTCATTATCTTAAGCATTCTTTTAACAAATATCAACTGTTACTATCATAATTTTAAAAATCGTAAAAAATATACTTTAATGTTAGAAATACTGATAATTTCCTTTATTTGTGTTATTTTTCAAAAACACATAAAAGAGTGAATATCTATGGTGTAATAATGAAATGTCTCAAATGTGGGAGATATACTGTTAAACTAAAAGATGACTACTACTACTGTAAGTCATGTAATTTAGTTTATTGGTTTTTACTTCCAAATCAAAATCCTCAAGTTTTTGCTATGGGAGACAATTCAAAACAAGTAGCATATTAAATTCAATTTAATGTATGACTATAGTTTTACTTCTGTTTATATACGAAAGTTTGCATTATATTGCAGGAGTAATTGATTTTATGTCTAGAAGATTAACCCATATCATAGGGGGATTGGTTTTTGGATTACCTATTGTGGGAATTGTATACTACTTCTTTTCATCAGAATTCGTTGTTATTAGTTTAATACTAGTGTTAGTATACTCATTTTTTGCTATCTTTATTGGATCAATTCTTCCTGATATTATTGAACGTCCAAAGAATCCTGATCACAGAAAATTCTTCCATTCATGGTTTATTTTTTCATTAGTGTTCATTACTGCTTTTGTTTTCTGCTTTGTTGTTATCCCAAGGTATAACCATCTATTGTTTATTTATGCAATATTTGGATTCCTACTTGGTTATTTCAGTCACTTGCTTCTTGATTCAACAACAAAAAAGAGCTTAACATAAAAAATGGATAAAATAAGAGTTCTAGCAGTGAAATACTTCTTTTGTTTCCAGATAATCTGATAAATCTTGAGGTTCATTGTTTATAGATATAGAAACCTCATTATTTTGCAACCTCAATTCGTAAATATTATTATTTGTAGGTAATTTTCCTATACATCTAAAACGTATTTTTATTTGCTCTGCTAGATTTCTTATCTCAAAAATACTTAAAAATTTCTTACATTTATCTCTAAAATTTCTTTCAGGATTTAAACCAACTACTGTTTCATCTTCGAATATATTATCAATGTACAACCATCCATCTTTA